>NZ_FMUW01000042.1:0-24395 GCF_900101315.1 Blautia sp. SF-50 | reverse complement strand
CCGGTCGCATTTTCAATGCGGGAATATGCAGGGGGAAGGCCATCTCAGAGTTCCGTAGCCCGAAGGCCCTCCCCCTGCACCCCCACCCTCTTGGGCACGGAAGGAGTTCTGCGTTGTTGTATGTACTGCGTTGTTGACTTTTGTCTGTATGCTTCGGTATTGGATGTGGAACGTTGTGCCGATCTGGTTCCTGGATTCTTCGATATTTATGGCGGTACGCTGTGCCGATCTGCGATCTGGTTCTGGGATTCTTCGGTACTTATAGTGGTACGCTGTGCCGATCTGGTCCCTGTATTCTTCGATATTTATGGTGATACGCTGAGCCGGGCTGCTACGGAGGAGGGGTGATTACTACTTGGGCTGCGGGAGACGGCGTTATTGCGGCAGGGCCTGCTTTCTGAGCCGAAGGCGAGTTCTGTACTTGGCGATCTTTGCTTTCACAAAGGTGACCGTCGTCAGACCTGTATCTCCCGCAAAAATTCCCGGATACGCCGGACTCTCACACACATAACCATGTGTAACCATTGATGCAGGGATATGGATACGGGTAAGACTTGTACATTGCTTAAATGCACCTGCTTCTACCACCACCCCATTATCCAGAATGTGGATGGAAGAAAGGGATGTACAGCCTGAAAAAGTTCCTCTTCCACTGCCTGTTCCACACTCTCTTCTGCTGAAAAATCAGCTGCACTGACCAGCATTCCCGAATCCAGGCTGCCAGCCAGAAGCGTCATTGTCAGCATCAATGCCAGTTTTCTTTTCATACCCAATCCTCCTTAAAAAATATAAAGCAGCCATATTTTATTACTGCTTATTATCCTGATTTTCTTTCTGATTCTTTTCTTTTTTCTGAGCAGTACTGTCGGACTCTGCAGAATCTCCCTGCATGATCTTATTCAGTTCCTGGATCATCTCTTCATCCTTCAAACGGAATTTTACCTCTACACGTCTGGACGCACCCTTATCTACATTTCCATCTGCATCCAGAACCGGATCTGACATGGAATGCCCATTCACTGTCAGACAATCCTTCAGTTCCTGAACCTGTGAATCCTTCAGAAAATCACTCTTAATATCCAAAAGATACTGCGCTACCGCCAGAGACCTCTTCTGTGACAGCTCCAGGTTATAACTGTAATCTCCGTCTGTATCCGTATAACCATCAATAATGATCTCGCCAAGATATTTCTTATAGGAATCATCCAGCAATACCTTACAATATGTCGGCAGTACCATAGACAATGTCATCTTACCGGAATCGGTAAGCTCTGCCTGATCATAATCAAACATAACATTGGCATTCAGCGTCAGCGCACCTGTCTGTGGATCAATATCCACATTGAGGTTCTTTTTCTCAAATTCCTTCTGCAAAGCTTCCACAACCTCCGCTTTCACGCCGATGATCTTGTCGATCTTCTCCTGCTGTTCTTCCAGAAGCTCTGTTTTTTCATCCAGCGCAGACTGCTGCTCTTTCAGTGTATCCTGCTGGCTGGAAAGCTTCTTTTTCTGAGAGGACAGCTTCTTCTGCTGTGCCTCCAGTGTTTCCTGCTGTTTGGCAAGCTTCTCCGCCAGAGAAGACAGTTCTTCATCCTGAGATTTGATCTGCTTGTCCTTGGACTTGATCTGCTCATCCTGGCTCTTTAATGTTCCTGCCTGCTCATCCAGCGCATTCTGTTTTTCCAGAAGCTCTTCTGTATATTTTTCCTGAAGAGCGATTTTTTCATCCCGTTCCTTCAGACTGTCCTGATAGCTCTTCTGTGCCTGAAAAAGTGTCACACACATGATCAGAACAAAAAGCAGCAAAACTCCTGCCATCATATCCGAATAAGAACGCCAGACATTAAACCCATGCTCCTCCGGCTTTCTTTTTTTGCGCATTGACAATTCCTCTCTTATTTAAATAAACCAAAACGGCTTTTCTGTGCTGCCTTCGTTGCCTCACGGATACTGCGCTCGATCTCATCCAGCAGCGCTTCCTGTCTTGCGCCCTGTCCTTCCAGAAGATCCTCCAGACCCGTCAGCTTATCCTTAAGTTCCTGGATACCGGCATTGCTTCCATAGCCCCAGGGCTGTCCGGCGATCAGATGGATATCACGGTTATTTTTTGCCGTCTTGATCTCAGAAAGAAGCCTGCGTACCTCATCCAGAACACTATTGACCATCTTCTGGCTCTCGGTAAATTCTTTCACTCTGGCTTCAAAATCTTCGATCATCTTCTTATCTTCACGAAGAAGCTCCTCGCTGATCCTATTGGAATCCGCAACTGCTTTCATCCCTTCTGCAGCACTGTCCACATACTGGCGCATAGATGCATTGCAGTTTTTCCAGAGATCTGCGGATTCTTTTTCATTTTCATGCATATGCCGGGCAAACTTTTCGTAATCCTGTTTCTGCAGCTGCTGGATCATCTGATTATCCCGGATAATACGGTCTGCAGTCTTCATATAACTGCTCTGCATCTCATCGATTTCCTTAATGGCATCCTTCATGGCACGTTCCTGCTTCGTAAAAGTTTCACTCAGCTGACTGCTCATGGTCTTGTACAATTCTGATGTATATTCTGTATTCTCCTTCTGCACCTTCTTAAGTTCTGCCAGAGCATCATTAAAATCTTCAAACTGCATCTGAAAGGAACCATGCATCTCGCTTAAAAACGTATCCAGGATCTCCCGGATCGCATCCTGCTGCCCTTTTGTCACAGATGCGGTAAGAACGTCCAGAGAATCATTCATCTTCTGAAAAGTAGGTGTGATCACTTTCTCAAAGCTATCTGCCATCTGCACAGAAAACTGTTCCGCCATCTGTTTCATGGCTTCTGTCTGCGTCTTCTGGCTGGAAACAAGGAGATTCCAGGACTCATTCTCCGCAGTAGGGAGCACCAGTGCGTGAAAACGATCCAGAAAATCCTGCATTGCCTGGGACATCGCAGAATATCCGCTTTTCATCCCAAATGTGTACACAACAGAAAGTGCAACTCCATAAATGGAAGTCAGAAACGCAACTTTGATGCCATCTACAAGAGCGGATACAGAGCTTGTCATCACTTCATAATCTGTGGGCTGGAAGTTCTTAAGTCCCCACACAAGACCGATAAATGTTCCAAGGATGCCAAGGCTTGTAAAAATGTCCGGAGCCATCTCAAGGAGTCTCTTGTGGATATGTACATCTACATCCTCAATATTCACAAAATCCTCTACTTCAGCGATCCCTTCTTCCGTTCTGCTGATGCTGTCAACAAAATCATCCATCTTTTTGTCGAGATAGCGGTCACCGAAAATCCCTCGCAGCTGCCCAATCTCTTCTTTTCTGGCTCTTCCCGGAAGCTGAAACACTTCTGTGATCTCACCAGCGCCATGCTTCAGTGCTCTTGACAGGTTATCCATCCGATATAAACCTGCAAAAAGCCCCACTGCGTATATGATCAGCATAAGTCCCAGAAATGTAAAATTATAAAGCAACACATTCCCGGAGCCTTTTCCAACATAAGCAGTCAGGGTTGCCGCGGCCACTGTTACTGCCAGAAACAGCACTGTATTCATAAACTTTTTTCCCATAATATGCCTCCCCTGTCTTTATTTTTGAAAAAAGTTACTCTTTTGTTCCCATACTATCATAACATCTTCCCTAAAACAACCAGAAAGGACAATTCCTTCGCCAAAAGAATTGTCCTTTCGTCTTTTTTCTATTTTATACTTTTATTTATACTTTTATACGGCAGGCTGCATCATCGCTGATCAGGATCCTGCGTCCGCAAACACCTACGATCACTCCGCCAAGTATCCTGCTTATGATCTGTACGGTCTTTCCTTCGCTGACATCATATTGCCTGATCTGTTCCATAGTCTCCGGCATTCCGGTCATCCACTTGATCGTGTAGCTTTCCCCTGCTTTTGTCTCATTTAATGACTGCATATACTCACCCCATTCCATATATCACATCACTATCAGTAATTATCCTCTATCCGTAGGCGGATATTCGCAATCCGCACTTGGTTAAATGATTTCATATAATTCCAACACAATTCTGCATCTTTATATAATTAGTAAAGTTTAACTTTCATTTTTCTGAATCATTCATTACTTTTATATATTTTATCTCATTTTATCTCAATTAGTCAATCATAACCTGTGAAATTCCACCAATAAAAACAAGCAAAAAAAGAAACGCAGAACAGCCATTACAGTTATTCTGCGTTTCTCATTATTTTCTATGCATAAACTCTATCTTCTTCCAGAAGCGTTGTCTTTCCATTCTTTACTTCCACAAGATTAACACAGCAGTTTGGCGGAACGGAGCCTCTCCAGAAATTCTCCGGATCAGGATCTACATTCTGAAGAAGAGCACGGACTGCACATCCATGAGAGGCAACAAGAATTGTTTTATCCGCAAGAGTCGGATCTGATGTTTTTTCATCCCAGAAATCCTTTGTCCTGGCGATCACATCAAAAATATCCTCGCCCTTTTCCGGTCGTTTAAAATTTACCGGATCACGGAAAAAGGTTTCGATCTGCGGATCGATATAATTGCCCTCTGCATCTCTTACCTGATCACCCTCCAACACACCAAAATCAATCTCCTGGATCCGCTTATCCGGTATAATAGGAACATCACGTTTCCCCAGAACACATTCTGCTGTCTGTTTTGCCCTTGAGAGCGGACTTGTAAAACAGATATCAAACTTCACATTACGGAGAGCTTCTCCGGTTTTTTCCGCAAGAAGGATTCCTTCCTTCGCAAGAGGTACATCCGCTGCACCCTGAAGCTTTTTTAATTTATTCCACTCAGTCAGGCCATGTCTTACAATGTAGATCAGCATCAGCTTCTCAGCTCGATTCCAAGTCCGTTAAGACCATTCATGATCTTTTTCATTGCTGCGGAGATCTCGTTTTCACCAAGAGTCTTGTCATGGGCACGGAATACCAGAGAATAAGCCATGGATTTGAAACCTTTCTCAATCTGTGCGCCCTCGTAGATATCGAACAGCTGATAACTCTCAAGAATATTTCCGCCTCTCTGATCAAAAATCTCCTCGATCTGTCCTGCGAGAACTGCATGGGGAACTACAAGGCTCAGGTCACGAGTTACAGCCGGATATTTGGCAATTCCTGTATATTTGTGGTTGAAACCAGCAAATTCCAGAACATCCAGAATGTCGATCACTGCGATATATGCCTTTTCTCCGATAGAGTAATTATCTGCAACAGCCGGATGAACCTCACCTAAGTATCCAACTACCTTACCCTCATAGATCATGTTAGCCTGTCTTCCCGGATGAAGGAATGGTTTTCCGCTGTTTGGATCGTAGGTAACCTTTTTCTTCATTCCGATCTTCTCGAAGAACTCCTCGCATACACCCTTCATATCAAAGAAATCGCCTTTTCCGTACATTCCAAGTGTAAACATGGTACGCTCATCCGGAAGCTCTGTAACCGGAAGGGACTTCGGAAGATAGATATTTCCAAGCTCGTAAAGACGAACATCTTTATTACGTCTGTTATAGTTTGTGGAAAGGGATGCCAGCATACCGTTCAGTGTGCTTGTACGCATGATACTGTAGTCCTCTCCAAGAGGATTGCTGATGGTGATGACTTTACGAAGATCACTGTCCTCAGGAATACAAAGCTTGTCAAATACCTTCGGGCTTTCGAAAGAATAGGACATTCCCTCTGAGAATCCGCAGTATTCTGCGATATCTCTTGCAACCTCCTGGATACGAAGCTTAAATGGCAGCTTACCTGTAGTAGCCTCTCCTGTAGGAAGTGTCATCGGGATCTTATCATAGCCATAGAATCTTGCAACCTCCTCTGCAACATCTGCATTACAGTGGATATCCTGACGGAATGTCGGTGTAACGATCTCGTCTGTTTTTTCATCATAAGCCAGTTCTACACGTCCAAGATAATCGATCATCTCTTCTTTTGTAAGGCTGGTTCCAAGAAGCTTGTTGATCTTCTCAGGCTCAAATTTTACTCTGGATGGCTCTCTTGTCTCGCTGCAGACATCAACCATTCCGCCTACAACCTCACCTGCACCAAGCTCTTCCATCAGCTGGCATGCACGGTCAATTGCAGCCTGTGCATTGTTCGGGTCAAGACCCTTCTCAAATTTACCGGATGCATCTGTACGAAGTCCGATCCTCTTGGAAGAAAGACGGATGCTGGTTCCATCGAAGCACGCCGCCTCAAAAAGAACCGTTTTTACATCGTCTGTGATCATGGAATTCTCTCCACCCATGATACCCGCGATGCCGACAGCCTTCTCACCGTCACAGATCATCAGAACGTTCTCATCCATGATACGCTCCTGCCCATCCAGTGTGACGAATTTCTCATCTTTTCCTGCACGGCGTACAACGATCTCCTGATTTGCGATGGTATCCAGATCATATGCATGCATTGGCTGTCCAAACTCTTCCATTACATAGTTTGTGATATCAACCAGGTTGTTGATCGGGCGGATTCCATTGGAAGCCAGACATCTCTGCATCCACTTCGGGGACGGACCGATCTTGACATTTTTTACAACTCTTGCGCAGTAACGCGGGCAAAGCTCCGGATCCTCTACAGTAACCTTTACATAATCGGAAGCTTTCTCATCATTTTCCTTAACCTCTACAATCGGCGGGCAGAATTTCTTCTGGAAGGTTGCTGCTGCCTCTCTTGCGATTCCAAGAACACCGTAGCAGTCTACACGGTTGGAAGTGATCTCATACTCAAATACCACATCGTCAAGGCCAAGTGCCTTAACAGCGCTCTCACCCACAACTGCGTCCTCAGGAAAAATATAGATTCCGTATTCCGGTGCTTCCGGATACATTTCTCTGGTGCTTCCAAGTTCCTCGATAGAGCACATCATACCAAAGGACTCAACGCCACGGAGTTTGCCTTTTTTGATCTTGATCCCTCCGGGAGTCATTTTTCCATCATGGCCGCCTGCAACACGTCCGCCATCAAGAACAACCGGAACTTTATCTCCTTCTTTTACATTTGGAGCGCCTGTTACGATCTGCACACTCTCAGTTCCGATATTTACCTGGCAGATGATCAGCTTATCTGCATCCGGATGCTTCTCGATCTTATCGATCTGGCCGATCACGATCTTATCGAGATCTGCATCCAGCTCTGTAAAGCCCTCTACCTTTGTGCCTGTCAAGGTCATGGCATCTGTATATTCCTGTGCCGTTACATCCAGATCCGGCACATATGTTTTAATCCAAGATAATGAAGTATTCATTTTGGTTGTCCCTTCTTTTTTCTATATTTACTGTCAGACGGATACTCATGATCCGTGTTCACTGTTTTAGAACTGTTTCAGGAATCTGCTGTCGTTCTCATAGAGAAGACGCATATCATCGATCTCATATTTCAGAAGTGCGATACGCTCCAGACCTACACCAAAGGCAAATCCTGTATACTCATCCGGATCGATCCCGCACATACGGAGAACATTCGGATGAACCATACCACAGCCAAGGATTTCGATCCAGCCGGAACCTTTACAGAAACGGCAGCCTTTTCCGCCGCATTTGAAGCAGGAAACATCAACCTCAGCGCTCGGCTCTGTGAACGGGAAATGATGCGGACGGAATTTGGTCTTTGTCTCCGGTCCGAACAGCTCTTTTGCAAACTCCTGAAGGGTTCCCTTAAGATCTGCAAACGTAACATTCTTATCAATAACAAGGCCCTCGATCTGATGGAAGGAAGGTGAATGTGTTGCATCTACCTCGTCAGAACGGAATACACGGCCAGGTGCGATCATACGGATCGGAAGCTTGCCTTTTTCCATCTCACGTGCCTGCACCGGTGATGTCTGGGAACGGAGCAGAATGGAATCATTGATAAAGAATGTATCCTGCTCATCTCTTGCCGGATGATCCTCCGGAATATTCAGCTTTGTAAAGTTGTAGTCCGCATACTCAACCTCCGGACCTTCCACAACCTCATAGCCCATTCCGACGAAAATACGCTCAACTTCTTCCAGAGCGATAGTATTCGGATGGCGATGACCGATCTTCGCTTTCTTTGCAGGAAGTGTTACATCGATCACTTCTGCCTTCATTTTTTCCTCACGGACCTTCTCCTCGAAATCCTTTTTGGAGGCTTCCAGAAGTTCTTCGATCTTAGCTCTTGTCTCATTGACAAGCTGTCCAACCTTCGGACGCTCTTCCGGAGCAACATCCTTCATACCTTTTAAGATTGCAGTAAGCTCACCTTTTTTTCCAAGATATGCAACACGCACATCATTCAGCTTATCCAGGCCCTCGGATTCCTCGATCCGTTTTCTGGCATTTTCAGCCAGTTCCTGAAGTCTTTCTTTCATATCCATGGTCTATTTCTCCTTTAATTAAAATGATCAAATGATCCGCCGCCCACCCCGAAGATCCAGATATGGGCAATAAAAAAACCGTCCCTTATAAAAGGGACGGAATATCCGCGGTACCACCCAGTTTCCCATGAAAAGATCACGGGCACCTCTTGTCTGCTTAACGCGCAGCTTACGTCATCTCCTACTGTTACTTCAGAGAGGAAGCTCCGGTGGGAAATTCAAGAACCATCTGAACCCGGGGAAGCTTACAGCCGGTGACTTCCCTTCTCTGTGAGAAAATGATCCTCTATAAACACCTTCACAGCTTTTCTGTCTTTTAATACTATGCCACAAGGTCTGCCTTCTGTCAAGCGCAAAGTCAGGATTCTTTGGAACTGTTTTTTTCATTTTCTTTCTTGGAAAGAAGTGTTTTTACAGATCTCTGGGCCTTTCGGAATTCATTTTCGAAGTAGGCATTGATCTCCGCCCCGTAAAGAAGTAGGTTCATACATACATACAGCCACAGCATTACCATGATCAGCGCAGTCAGACTTCCGTACATATTTCCAAAATTCGGAAAAAATTCAAAATACAGGGAAAATCCATAGGAAAATATCATCCATGCCACTGCGATCATAAATGCACCCGGAAGCTGGCTTTTAAAGGTTGCCTTTCGGTTTGGAAGCACTTTATAAAGGACCAGAAACACTGCAAACAGTACGGCAAATACAAGCAATGTCCTAGCCCCTATAACCTTGGCCAGCAGCCTCCCGAGAATCGGAATGGTTCTCTGTGCAGCTACTTGGATTCGATTACCAAGAACCAGGACCAGAAGAGTGACAATGATCGCCAGCACAAACAACAGCATATAAAAAACCGAATAGATTCGGGTCATCAGCCAGTTTCGGGTTTCCTTTACATGATAAATGGTATTTAAGCCATTGGTGATCGCCTGCATTCCCTTTCCGGACGCCCAGAGCGCCATCAGCGCAGACAACGGCACGATGGCTGTACTTCTTTTGTATACTTCTACCACAATGCTCAGCACAAAGGTCTGCAGATTTCCGGGCACAAACCCGATGATGGCATCCCTGACAACATTATAGCTTAACGGTGTATAACGGATCAGCGTTGTAAGAAACAGTATAAACGGGATAAAAGACATGATCAGAAAATACGCTGCCTGGGCCGCATATGCACTGACATGATCTCCGTTTGCCCTACGCACAAATCCCAGCATGAGCTGGATTATATTTTTCTTTTCCTCGTCCATGCTGACCTCCCTCAGGTTTCTTTTTTCACCAGGAAAAACGTTCAAATCCGATCTTATCCTGGATTTCCGGAAAAAGCTTTACTTCCGGCTGCAGGCTCTTATGTTCGCCTATCATCTTTTCCATCCATACCATATTATACCAACGGTTAAACTTATAGCCGCATCTGTGGAACTCTCCCACACGCTTATAACCGAAATGCTTATGAAAATCCACACTGGCACTGGTCAGGTATTCATCATCTTTTGGTGCAACTGCAATGCAGGCGTTCAGGTTCAGAATTCCCATCTCTGCAAGAAGACTCTCCAAGGCACGATAGAGTCTGCCTCCTGCACCGCTGCCCCGCCGGTCATGTCTCACATAAACAGACATCTCCGCACACCAGCCATAAGCAGCCCTCGGGTGAAACGCCGAACCATAGGCATATCCCAGGATTTCTCCCTTCTCTTCTGCCACAATATACGGATATTTCACCTTTATATCATGGATTCGCTGCGTAAACTCTTCTATGGAAGGTGTTTCGTATTCAAATGTGATCGCAGTTTTTTCTACGTAGTAGGAATAAATCTCTAAAAGTGTTGCTGCATCTCTCTCTTCTGCCACACGTATCTGCATTGCCTTCTCGCACCTCTTTTAATTCTGTTTGTCTGTTATTTCACAAAGAAACGGTAAACCGTTTCAGAGCTGTACTCTTCACCGGGAAGTAGGATCGGAGAATGGAAATCCTCTACATTGACTGCATTTGGCTCCACCTGTGTCTCCAGGCAGAATCCATAACGTTCATGATAAACATGACCGTTCTTTCCCTTCTCATCCTTAACAAAATTGCCTGCATAGAACTGCACACACGGACAGTCGGAGGAAACCTCCATACCGATACCGGATTCCTTACAGTATGCAGTAGCGATCGAACGGACATTGCCCTTTGCATAATTATCGGTTACATAGTTATGGTCATAACCGCCTGTGAACTTCAGCTGTTCAAAATCCGCCTCAATGTCTCTGCCGATCGGTTTGGAAACATTGAAATCCATCGGCGTTCCCGCCACCGGTGCATATTCACCGGTAGGAATGGACTGGCTGTCCTTTACCGGAGTAAAATACTTCGCATGAATACATACTTCCTGATCAAGCACATCTCCGCTGCCTTCTCCGTTCAGATTAAAATAAGAATGGTTGGTCATATTGGCAACGGTAGCTGCATCAGAGCGTCCTCTGTAAAAAATCTTCAGTTCGTTTTCCTCTGTGAATTCATATTTCACAACAATGGAAAATTCTCCCGGAAATCCGTTCTCTCCATCCGGACTGATGCGGAAGAAATCCACGCTGTTCTTCTCCTGGGAAATTTCTTTTACCTCCCACAGCTTTTTCTCAAAACCATCCGGACCGCTGTGAAGATTGTTATGATTCTCATTCTCTGCAAGAACCACTTCTTTATCATCAATAAAAAATCTGGAATTCTCGATACGGTTTCCACTTCTTCCAATGATCGCACCGAAAAAGCATCCATTAATCTCATATCCCCGGATATCGTCATATCCAAGGACCACATCCTTCAGATCTCCGTTCTTATCCGGAACACATATCTTCACCAGGATCGCACCATACTGAAGCACTTCCGCATAGGCACCTTTTTTATTCTCAAGATGATAGATTTTTACTTCTTCTCCTGTAGGAAGTGCCCCAAATTTCCTTTCAGAAACACTCATGTTTTAATTCCTCCCATATATGAAAAAAGAGCCACTAACCGGCTCTATGTCTTTAACCGATTAATCCCGGGATGCCGTTCCCTTATTTTTGACGCCTAGCAGATGCTAGGTGGGTATCCTCAACAGTGTCTTCTGCCTACCACGACGTGAGGTCTGACATCCAACCTGCGATTTTGGATTCCCAAAATGTCAATGTAGGTTCAAAAAGAAAAGGGGGATCGAACATTCCAGGATTCGGTTTTCGTTGTTTTTATTATAAACCAGTATTTGTGCTTTTTCAACAGAAAATACATTTTCTTACTGATTTTATTATCAATTATTATTTGATCTTAAGGATATCCTTTACTGCTGCCGGCATATCCACTGCATCTACCACCCTGTCATGAAGAACCGGGGCAGTACGGATTTCTTCAACTGCACGTGGAACAGGTACTCCGGAAAGCGCACTTAATGCGTCTACAAGGCCAAAATCATCCAGATCTTTATGCTCCTCACCAAGTGCTTCCATAACACTTCTTGTGAATTTATACGGACTTGCAGTAGAGGCGATCACTGTCGGAAGATGATCCGCTGTCTCACTTACATACTTCTTATATACGCCGGCTGCAACTGCAGTATGCGTATCGATCACATAATTGCTGTTTTTGTAGATATCACTGATGGCCTGTGCAGTCTCATCTTCACTGCAGAAATTACCATAAAAATCACCAAGCTGTGCTTTCATCTCGTCAGTAATGGTATATTCGCCGCCCTCACTTAAGGATTTCATAAGCTCAGCACATTTTTCAGCATTTTCTCCGGTAAGACGATAGATCAGTCTTTCCAGATTGCTGGAGATCAGGATATCCATGGAAGGAGATGTCGTAAGGATGAAATCTCTCTTTCTGTCATAGGTTCCTGTGCGGAAGAAATCATAGAGAACACGGTTCTCATTGGATGCACAGATCAGCTTGTGGATTGGGAGTCCCATCTGCTTCGCATAGTATGCAGCAAGGATATTTCCGAAGTTTCCGGTAGGAACTACCACATTGATCTCCTGTCCGTCTTTAATCCTGCCGTCACGTACCAGTGATGCGTAGGCATATACATAATATACGATCTGAGGAACAAGACGACCGATGTTGATAGAGTTTGCAGAAGAAAACTGGAAGCCTGCCTGATCCAGCTCTGCTGCCAGCTCATGATCATTGAACATCTTCTTAACTGCAGTCTGGGCATCATCAAAGTTACCGGTAATACCTACCACATAAGTGTTGGCACCCTTCTGAGTTACCATCTGTTTCTCCTGGATCGGGCTGACACCATGCTTCGGATAAAATACAATGATCTTCGTTCCCGGCACATCTGCAAAGCCTGCCATGGCAGCTTTACCGGTATCTCCTGATGTTGCGGTAAGGATCACGATCTCATTCTTAACATTATTCTTCTTCGCTGCAGTTGTCATCAGATGCGGAAGAATGGAAAGTGCCATATCCTTAAATGCAATGGTCGCGCCATGGAACAGTTCCAGGAAATATGCCCCATCCGCTTCATGAAGAGGCGCGATCTTTTCTGTATCAAATTTGCTGTCGTATGCTTTGTTAATACAGTTCTTAAGCTCATCTTCGGTAAAATCTGTAAGGAAACGGCTCATTACCTCATATGCTGTCTCCTGGTAGGTCATCTGTGCCAGCTTGTCCATTGGTACATCCAGCTGTGGAATGCTTTCAGGCACGAACAGTCCGCCGTCCTCAGAAAGGCCCTTAAGTATGGCCATAGACGCTGTAACTGCCTGCTCTTTTCCTCTGGTGCTCTTGTACAATACCTGCATTGGTGTTCCGCCTTTCTATTGTAAGATATTCGTTTTCTTTTCAACGTTATCACATTATAGCATGGAATTATGGAAAATGCCACCACTTTTAAAAAAGAATCTGTCTTGCCCAATCCCACCCTGTGATCAGACAGATATTCACAGCTTTCGGATAAAAAGAAACCGCCGGTCTGTTTCTGCCGGCGGTTGGTTCCTTCTGTACTGCATCAGTTCTTCCTATTTATATGTATAAAATTCATGGACCCCGTATTTAAAGAGCCTCTTCAGGTCCTTTTCAAACCATTTCACATTATGTTCCTCTGCTGCAGATTTCTGGATAAAGAACAGTGCACCTTCAGAATAATCAGTACCCTTCAGCGCCTGCTTGACCGCTTCCCTTGTTTCATCGGAAACTGCAACTTCATTGATCCTGCCATCATAGGTCGGTGAAAACTGCGGAACGCCGTCACTGTTATCCCAGACAACCTCTGTCACCGTATTCGGAAAATCTTCGCTTTTTACACGGTTCATAATGACGTTGGCCACCAGAACACGGCCCTTGATATCTTCACTTCCTGCTTCTGCCTCCACGATCCTCAGAAGTGTATCATAGTCTTCATCTGACATCAGTGTGGGATTTTCTGCCAGTGTGATCGACCTTGCATCAAGTTCATTTACTTTGTTTTCCATAGAGGAGCTTACATTAAGATCTGCAGCAGTATTGGTTACTTTCTGTACTCTCTGGCCTACGATCACCTGCTCACAGGAGCTTCCGATCCTTGTAACCGTGCTTCCGGATAATGGTGTATCCGTAACTCCTGAAACCACACCTGCGATCCCGGTAGGAACAGCAACCTCTTCATAGGGAGAGCCCTCTCCTCCATCTGAAGCTGCATAAACCCTGCCTCCCTCACTTTCTGCAAATGTCCTTGTCCCCAGAGAAATAACCATCGCCAAAACTGCACATAATGTCAGCACTGCAAAACTGCGCGCGGAATTTCCTCCGGTTTTTCCATTTCTACGTTCATCCTGGACTCCGTCAGTCTCACGTAAATCTTTCTCAACTTTCATAATCTCATTCCTTGCGTTTCATTTTCTGTAACAGCCCATAATCCTCCGATGCGATATCACAGCCCCCATTATCATCGCTTTCCGGATAAATACGGATCATTACGATTTCCTTTACATGTTTGTAACATTTTTGTAATGTATGGGAAAATTATATTTAATAATATTGAATATGTCAAGCTTTTTCCCGTATTTAACGCTTCAACGGCGGTATTTGTGTTTTATCCACACCTTATCCACATGTATTCCACATAAAATCCACATAAAACCGCAGAGTTATCCACACTCATGCCGTATTTCATTTCAGAAAAAAAGGCAGATAGCGTCTCCATCTCCGTCCAATGTTGTACACCCACTTTCCGGAAATCGTACTTCTATCTGCCTGTTTATCCTTTTTCAGAACAGTTTTTTCCTCTGTTATTTACAGATTTGATTATAATATTTTGTTTTCAGCCAGTCAAGGATTTTTGCTCGACCAGATCCGACACCTTATGCAAAACGGCACAATGCCTGCACGAAAAGTGTCGCATAAACACACAGATCGATACTCCAGGCTCCCAGAAACAGTCCCCATGGTGTTTCCCCGGCTCCTTCGGCAAACCGTTTGGGCTTCAGCGCAAGGATCAGCGGAAAAAGAAGCGGCAGAAAATACCGTCCCTGCACGCCCAGGATCTTATCGTAGCCATAGGCTGTCCACTGTCCATATAACGTTACAAAGATCAGCGCAAATACCAGGAGACTGACTCCTCCCAGAATGCCCTTTGCCGGAAGATCCAGACGGATTCCCGATATATCATCATTCCCGGAAACCTGAAGGACCAAGATCAAAAGATATCCCATTGCCAGCAGGGCACAGACAGGAATGTTCAGCCATCCAAGATTACTTCCTATCATTTCTGTAAGATAGGTCACACCAAAATTATCCAGGCTCCGCACAAAAGTCAGGACAAAGGCAGCCGGATCCTTCAGGATCCCCACAAGCTGTGCAGCTGTATCCACACCTGGCTGTGACTCACAGAGATATCGGGATGCAATGACCAGCCAGCCGAAACTTAAGATCAGGATCACAGCTCCTGCACAGACCACATGAAACCAGTAATTTTTTCTGCTTTTAAACCGTTCTTTCGGAATCAGGAACAGGAGCAGGCAAAACGGCATGTAAACCACTTTGCAAAGACACAGGAATCCGGTCAGCACGTACATCCATATCAGCTGTCTTCTACTCATCACTTCTTTTTGTTTATATCGTATAGCCAATACAAAGGCAGCCAGAGCAACCGTCAGAGCCAGGGCCAGGGCATCTGCTGACATGGAATTTGCTGACTGGATATTCACAGGTACCAGCCCCAGAAGTACGAGGAAATTTTTCCCAACAGGCGTCAGACGAATGGCAAAGAAAAAGAACAGTCCAAACATAAGCATATTGGCGATCCTTCCCGCATAGGCAAGAACCATCGGCCGGTCCGTAAACAGATCTGCAATGCGGATCCCTACTGCCTGGGGAAGATACGAAGTAGGTGCATACAAGGCTGTATTTCCAAATCCGTAAAACTGTGTTTTTTCCCGGTCGATACGCTGATCTGCATTCTCTCCGATATCCCATAATGATACATGATCCTTGGCGGAAAATTCCGGAACCAGACCACTGTTAAACGTCCTTCCATATGAGAATAAGTCGTTTCCTCCGTTGCCTTCCGACGTCAGATATCCTCTGGAAACCTCATAGCTTCTCAGATAATGGCTGTACTCATCCGGCGAATTAAAGGCCGGAACCGCCGCCAGCGTACAGATACTCATAAAAATATAAACAACGGCAAACACCACTTCTGCCCGGAGCTGTCTGCGTTTCAGAAATGCAAAGATCACCAGCATCACAGCTGCCGCCGCTCCAATCACCAGAAACACCAGTGATTTTGGAAATGGCCTGGAAATGATCCGATAGGCAAGTGTCTGTGTATCATCCTTCTGGCTCACCAACCCTGCTGCCACTCCGGTATCCCCTTTTGCGCCATCTAAAACGATCCGGAATTTCTGCCCCTTACATTCCGTAAACTTCTGGTCAAGCCGGAAATACGTGGTATCCCCCGACGATATGGTCAGTCTGCTGGCCTGCCAGCTCTGGATTTCCCTTTCATTCTGATACAGCGTTACCTGAAACGTTCCAGCAACCGATGCACTCTCTGTAGAAAGAAAAAGCTCCACACCGGACAGACGGTTCGTTTTGCAGGTAAACTCCTCTTCAAAGCTTCCTCCCGCACCGATCATAGACCAGGTATCCGGTCTTGCCTGCTGCTTTACATTTCCGAGGATCTCCAAATCACTAAGCAGATATGCGGAAAAGATCAAGATCATTCCCCATATCAGCAGATATTTCAGAGCGTTTTTCAGCTCTGCAGACAGGCTGTATGAGCTCCTGTTTTTTTTCTTATTTTTCATAATATCCCTCTTACTCACTGTTATTTTCACATTCCGCACTATTATAGCATCTGCACGGCAAAAAAAGAAGCTGCGTTTTATGGCAGCTTCTCATTTTTTGTAAACCTATCCGGAACCGGATGCTTATCGATTGTTGATCGCAGTTACCAGTGCATCAATAGAGGCACGGATGATATCCTGATCAACACCCGCTCCCCAGGCAAGCGTTCCATCCGGTTTGCGGATTCCCACATAAGCGATAGCCTTGGAGGAAGAGCTCTGCTCCAGAGCATGCTCCTGATAAGTTTCCAGTGTGTATTTCAGTTCGTAAGCTTTCTTCAGCGCATTGCTTACCGCATCCAGACGACCATTTCCGGAAGCCTCTGTAACGATGGTTTTTCCACGGAATGTAGAAGTAACCCGTGTTACGATGCCGTCTTCCTTCTGCTGGAAATGAACCTCATTGATGCTGTATGGTTCAACCACATTTTCGAAGGTAGATTTGAACAGACTGAAGATCTCGTCCGGATGAAGTTCTTTGTGCTTGTGATCGGACACTGCTTTGGCTGCATAGCCCATAGCCTCGCGCATTTTCGGAGGAAGGTTCAGGCCAAACTTTGTCTCCAGTATATAGCCTACACCGCCCTTTCCGGACTGGCTGTTGATACGGATAACATCTGCGTCGTAGTTTCTTCCCACATCTGTCGGATCGATCGGCAGATACGGAACAGTCCAGTGCTCCAGATCTCCGTTCTCTCTCCAGTGCATACCCTTTGCGATGGCATCCTGATGCGATCCGGAAAATGCAGCAAATACAAGAGCTCCACTGTACGGACTTCTTTCATAGATCTGCATTCCGGTACATTTCTCATAAACCTCACAAATATGCGGCATATCAGAGAAATCGATCTTCGGGTCCACACCCTGGGAATACATATTCATACCAAGTGTTACAATATCCACATTACCGGTACGCTCACCATTTCCGAACAAAGTTCCCTCAATTCGGTCAGCACCTGCAAGAAGACCCATCTCGGAGTCTGCAACGCCACATCCACGATCATTGTGCGGATGAAGAGAAACGATCACGTTTTCACGGTATTTCAGATTATCACACATGTATTCCACCTGACTTGCATACACATGCGGCATAGAATGCTCAACCGTAACAGGCAGGTTGATGATCGCTTTGTTATCTGCAGTGGGCTGCCATACATCCAGAACCGCATTGCACACCTCCAGTGCATACTCCGGCTCTGTTCCCGTAAAGCTCTCCGGGCTGTACTCAAACTGAAAATTGCCTTCTGTCTCATCAGCCAGTTTTTTCAGAAGTGCAGCGCCATCTACTGCGATCTTCAGGATCTCCTCTTTTGATTTTTTGAATACCTGCTCTCTCTGAGCTACAGATGTGGAATTGTATACATGAACGATCGCTTTTGGGGCGCCTTTAACAGCTTCAAAAGTCTTACGGATAATATGCTCTCTTGCCTGAGTCAGCACCTGGATCGTTACATCCTTCGGGATCAGATCCTGCTCGATCAGCGTACGGAGAAACTCATACTCTGTCTCAGAAGCAGCCGGAAATCCAACCTCGATCTCTTTAAAACCAATCTTTACAAGAAGCTTGAAAAATTCCACTTTCTGCTCCAAGCTCATCGGGATCACAAGTGCCTGATTTCCGTCACGAAGGTCTACAGAGCACCAGATTGGGGCCTTATCCACATATTCTTTCTCCGCCCATTTCATACATTTCACCGGCGGCATGTAATACTGACGTTTGTACTTGGATGGTGTCATCATTTTGTTTTCCTCCACTTTCTGTTTCCATTAAAATTTCTCTTTGGTTTCTGTTTTTGATATAAAGACATAAAAAAATCTTCCGACTCTGCAGATTCTGCAAGAGACGAAAGACAACTGCTGTCCTACGCGGTACCACTCTTATTTCATGAATAAAAATTCACACACTTGACAGATACGGAATGTATATACATCCTTATATCCTCTCCGGATAACGGCGGACACCGTCTGCGTCTACTCTCTTATATAATATATAAAGATTTCAGGCAGATGCTCCGAGGCGAGTTCCACAAATCCCTTCCGCTGCTTCTCACCGGCCAGCAGCTCTCTGTGCTCCGTTCTCTTGTGTACTATTCCTCATCTACGCATTTTCTTTTTGAAACTGGTATTAGGTTAACACGTTATGGAAGATTTGTCAACAAAATTTTAACGATGCACCGCGCAAAAAGTTACTGTTCACTCCGTTCTCAGCAACACGCTTCGCGATGCACAGAATTTATGCTAATCGCATAAATTCGCGCGGTATGTCTCGGGTTTTCTGTGACCTTCGCTCACAAAAAACACCTCGCGGAATATTACCAGTGAACAGTAACTACAAAAATTTCAAAGTATCACTCTCGAACAGCAATCCGGGCTGATCCGTTTCTCTGTCTTCCTGCTATCTGCGGCAGACATTATTCGGCTCCCCGCCTGACTGAAAGCTGATGACCAATCCAGTACACAGCCCCGCCAATACCTCCTCCAAGAGTATTATATGTCAGATCAGAAACCTGGAACGTCCCAAGCCTCAGGAAAAGCTGCAGAAGTTCAATGGACAGTGAGAATACAAAGGTAATCTTAAGTCCGGTCCACACAATATTCAAGAATGTTGTTTTTTTCAATATTTTCTTTCCTGCGGTCCAGAACAGCAGGATCGTGAACGGAATGAACAGCATCAGATTCTCAATACACTCAGTTGTGAGATATCTGGTACCATCCTCTCCATATTTCCAGATCCACCAGTTCGCCATCACATCCGAAAGGGGATTCATCCACATATCCCGGTTCAGCAGCGTGCGAAACAAGATCATGGTTGTATAAAAGGTCAGAAAAAACAGCTTCCGAAAAAAAGCATTTCCTCTAAAATACTGCCACCACACGGAAAAAGCTCCCCTGATTCCCCTTCCACCTGTCTCATTATGGTAGGCAAAGAGATAAAAAAACAGTACCATCACAGACAGGATCACAGAAAACCAAAATGGCTGGTACAAAGCTGTCAGTACACTTGTAATAATACTTGATATGATGTCTTTCATTATAAGTCCTTTCACATAAGCCAGACAGTCGACCATTCTTCTGTCCGGCAGCTCTGTCATTATTCCTACCTATATTACTACACTCTTCCCACAAAAGCCAGGAAAAGATATCTCTCACCGCTCTGTCAATCGACCTGCATATCGTTTTTATATTCCTGAAAATGTGAGGGTCATGCGGATATTCGCAATTCAAGCAGGGGACTTACTTGATTCGGCTAAACTGCAATATTTTTTATTTTTAACAAATTTTTGTTATATTTTACCAACAAAACATGCTATAGTTCATAGTAAGAAAAACATTTCGGAGGTATTTTTAATGAAACGTGATCTGAAAAAAATCGTAAGCCAGATGACACTGGAAGAAAAAGCCGGCATGTGCTCAGGTCTTGATTTCTGGCATCTGAAACATGTGGAACGCTTGGGGATCCCGGAAGTAATGGTCAGCGACGGCCCTCACGGACTTCGTAAGCAGGATGATAAGGGCGATCATCTTGGAATGAATGACAGCATCAAGGCCGTCTGCTTCCCGCCGGCCGCTTTAAGCGCCTGCTCCTTTGACCGCAAGCTGGTGGAAGAAATGGGCAAAACCATCGGAAAAGAAGCTCAGGCCAACGATGTATCCATAGTTCTCGGACCGGCCGTAAACATCAAACGTTCTCCTCTCTGTGGAAGAAACTTCGAATATTATTCCGAGGATCCTTATCTTGCAGGTGAGATCGCAGCCGCTTTTATAAACGGAGTACAGTCCCAGCATGTAGGAACCTCTATCAAGCACTTTGCAGCAAACAACCAGGAATATCACCGCATGAGCAATTCTTCCGAGGCTGATGAACGCACTTTACGTGAGATCTATTTCCCTGCATTCGAAACCGCAGTAAAAAAAGCTCAACCATACACCTTCATGTGCTCCTACAACCAGATCAACGGCACTTTCGCATCTGAGAATAAATGGCTTCTCACAGATGTTCTCCGCGGCGACTGGGGCTTCAAGGGCTATGTAATGTCCGACTGGGGTGCAGTCAATGACCGCGTCAAAGGTCTTGAGGCAGGTCTTGAGCTGGAAATGCCTTCCTCCAATGGGGTCAACGATGCCCTCATCGTACAGGCCGTAAAAGACGGTTCCCTCAAGGAAGACATTCTTGACCAGGCTGTTGAACGCATTCTACGCATAATTTTTGAATATGCAGACAACCGGGCACCGCAGGAATTCACCATGGAAAAAGACCATGAAGAAGCACGCCACATTGCCGAAGAATCTATGGTTCTTCTGAAAAACGATGAGCAGATCCTCCCTCTGAAAGCATCCGAAAAAATTGCTTTCATCGGTGGTTTTGCAAAGAAGCCTCGTTTCCAGGGCGGCGGAAGCTCTCATATCAACTGCTTCAAGATCACAAACGCACTGGATTCCGTTCCTTCCGATGCACAGGTTACTTATGCAGAAGGTTTTCCTGCAGACAAAGATCTCTACGATGACGCACTTGCAGCTGAAGCGATCAAAGCTGCTGCCGCCGCTGACAAGGTTGTGATCTTCGCCGGACTTCCGGACAGCTTTGAATCTGAAGGATACGATCGTTCCCACATGAGGCTTCCTGAATGCCAGAACCGTCTCATTGCTGAGATCCTTAAAGTACAGCCGAATACCGTGATCGTCCTCCACAACGGTTCCCCCGTGGAGCTGCCATGGCTCAATAATGTAAAAGGACTTCTGGAAGCATACCTCGGTGGTCAGGCAGGCGGTACCGCTGTCGCAAACATCCTTTACGGAAAAGTAAATCCAAGCGGCAAGCTTGCCGAGACAATACCATTCAAGCTCTCCGACAATCCATCCTACCTGAACTTCGGCGGTGGTGAAAAGGTTGAATACCGTGAAGGCGTATTCGTAGGCTATCGCTACTACGATACAAAAGAAATGGATGTAGCATATCCGTTTGGCTATGGACTCTCCTACACTACCTTTGCCTGCAGCGACCTGAAGATCTCCAATGAAAATCCTACAGACAAAGACACCATCACCGTTTCGGTTGATGTAACAAACACAGGAAATATGGCAGGAAAAGAAGTCGTACAGCTCTATGTCAAAGACTGCACCCATTCCGCGATCCGTCCGGAAAAAGAGCTCAAGGGCTTCGAAAAGGTTTTCCTGAATCCAGGCGAAACTAAAACAGTAACCATGGAGCTGGACAAGAGAAGCTTCGCATGGTACAATACAGAACTTCATGACTGGTTCGCAGCCAGCGGCGAATATAAGCTCCTTGTCGGTACATCTTCCAGAGATATCCATCTTGAAGGCAGGATCCATCTGAACAGCAGCCAGGAGCTTCCGATGCATGTTCATATGAATACTACCCTGGGCGAACTGTTCCGCAACCCGAAAACAAGCGAAACAGCAAAAGAACTGACAGCAAAATATATCTCAGCCATGAACGTTGGTGAAGAGTCCTCTTCTGAAGCCGCTTCCGAAGCTATCACTGAAGAAATGACAGAAGCCATGACCGACTCCATGCCATTACGTGCGCTGGTAAGCTTCGGCGGGTATTCCAGAGAAGAACTTACAGAAATTATTGAAAAATTAAATAAACTGGTATAATTTCACAGGACATCATCTGCCGAACGAATTATACTTACATAAAAAAGCTGACAGAATAAAACCTGCTTTTACAATGACACAGGTTTCGTACTTCTGTCAGCTTTTTGATTTTTTATCAGCAGTGCATCAATCTTTTTTATATTGCTCGATCTGCGATGCACCCATATTTTACACACCCCTTTTTTACCTGTAGATTTCCTTAAGATCCTCCACCGCCATCTCCGGATCCATCGTGTGAAACGTCAGGTAATTTACATTCATGGTTTTTGCCGGAGCCTGACGATAAATCTCTCTGCTTGATTCACCTGTTACATAATGCCAGTATCGATACACATATCCCGCCCAATACATAACTTCCTTATCATACTGTATACCATCTTTCTTTACTTCCGGGCATTCATCTGCAAACTCTTCCAATAAATACTCTTCTCCAGCCCACTGCATCCGGTTATACTCCGAATCTAACGCCCGGGCTACCTTTGAATTCATAAAATACCGTATAAATCTCTCACTGTTATAATGCTCTTTCCACGCCAACTCAAACAACCTGCCCTGAATATCACAAGGCTTCAGTTCTATCGAATCCATTATTTTCACCTACTTCTGTCTTGCACTGTCAATGATTTCATCAAAACAGGAACTCTACGTATACGGTAAATAGTTAGTACCGTGCTTTTCACCTAAAACCATGAGATAATCCCTTTGTAAAACTAAAAGTTTTTTAAAGGAGGATCTTATGGATAAGATCACACGTCAGGTCCGCATTGAACATTGGACCCAGATCATGAATGAATGTTTGAACAGCGGTATGAATAAAACTGAATGGTGCCGGGCTAATGGGATCTCAGACAAACAATTCTTTTACTGGCAAAGGATTCTCAGAAAAGAAGCTTTTGCTGCTTCGACATCAAAGGACCTTTCGGTTATCACAGACCCGGCAGATGAAACCAGCCCACAAAAGATTTCGTTCGCAGAGATCAGCATTCCAATAAAACAGGAGTCTGTCAGAAATGGATTCCATCCGGATATCATCCTCCGAAAAGGACCGGTCTCTGTAGAGATATCCAATTCCGTTTCAGCAGAACTCCTGTCACGTATCGGAGATATCTTTCATGCTGAATGATGCTTCCGGGTTCCGCAGGATCTATCTCGCTACCGGCTACACAGATCTGAGACGTGGTATGGAGGGGCTTGCATCCATTATCAAGTTCAATTTTCAGCTGGATCCGTATCAAAAAGATATTCTGTTCCTGTTCTGCGGAAGACGTACTGACCGCATCAAAGGGCTGGTCTGGGAAGGCGACGGCTTCCTGCTTCTATACAAAAGACTGGAGTTGGGTGCATTCAACTGGCCCCGCACAAAAGAAGAAGCATTGGAGATCACCCCAGAGCAGTACCAATATCTCATGCAGGGACTGGAAATTGTTGCACGCCATCCGATCCAGGAAGTCAGACCGGATAAGATCTTATAAGATCCTGTGCAAAACAGAGAAAATAAAAAAACATCTTCCAATCATCATAAGTCCCGAAAAAGAGTTATCCACTTTTCATAATTCCGCTGCCTTCATTTATTCAGGAGTACTTTCAGGCCCCTTTACAGGGCTTGTGGATAAGTACTCTGAAAAGCCCGAAAAACTAATAGTTTTTTGAGTTTTTCAGAGTATTCATCTATTAGTAATGCAAATTCTGCTCGAACGGTACGCCTATTCTGAAATCAGCGGTACATTCATTCTAATTTAGCGGTATGCGCTTTCTGCTCAAAGCGGTACGTTTTTCCTTTATTATTGTGATGTAACTATTATTCATCACTGTGCAAAGGAGGAACTATTATGCACGACTACAATACTATTCTTGGAGTCATAGAACTTCGACTCAGTAAAGTCAGTTATGACGCCGTACAAAAACGTTACCGGATTGGACGGAGCGGGATTGCATTGATTATGAACCGCTATAATGATTCAGGATTATCACTGGATGATCTTCGGCAAATGCCACCCGCAAAGGTTGTTGATCTCATCTATCCAAAAGGAAACCTTCGACATAAGGACATTCCACTACCTGATTTTGAAAAAATACATGAGCAAATGATCCAAATGGGAAAGCATGCCGACTTGAGCTTTCTATGGATCGATTATAAAAAAGAGCATCCCAATGGT
>NZ_FMUW01000039.1:0-24556 GCF_900101315.1 Blautia sp. SF-50 | reverse complement strand
AGAGAGTCGGCATTTTCGTTTTAAGATAGGGAAATTCCTGTCTTAAAATTCTGGACGTATAGCCTTTAAATGACTTTACAGCTTTGTGGATGCCAAACTGAGGATCTACTTCCAAAAGCATATGAACATGGTCTGGCATGATCTCCATTTCCAGGATGTCTACAGAAAGATTTGCAGCATACTCTGTGAGCAGCTCCTTCAGCCGGACGTCCACACCATTAATTAATACTTTTCGTCTATACTTTGGACACCATACTACATGGTATTTACAGGAATAGACGACATTGTTGTTTGATTTATATGTTGTGTTTATATTTGTATTATACTATGGTTTATTAGTTAATACAATTACTATTTTGTCCATCTTCAATTACTTGCATAAATTCGATGGACGCGTCTTATATCCCCATAGCTGAAACAAGGGGTTTTACGACGCATTGGATAAATGCCGCAGGTTTTTCCCATGTTTTTTTAAACTTTCTAAACTATTTTTTAATTTTCACATGCTTTCTGTGCATACTCTGTCTGCACCAGATTTTCATACACTGTACGATCCGTCAGCTCACCTGCATCTTCCAGGATATCCTGTAGAAGCTCAAAGCTGTCTTTTTCAAAGATGAGATTCTCTTTCCAGGTGTCCTGGTCATAATAACGTTTTACAATGGCAGTGATGGTTTTAAGATCTGTTTCCTTGAACTGCGGTGCGATCACTTCTGCGATTTCCTCCGGCGTATGACTCTGCACATAGTCCATTCCCTTCTGAAGTGCATCGGTAAATTTCTGGATGATCTCAGAATTTTCTTTCATGTAGCTTGCTTTTGCACTGTAGGATGTATATGGTACATATCCGGATGCCTCTCCGAGAGATGCAACTACATAGCCCGCTCCTTCTTTTTCCAGAATGGTCGCAGATGGTTCGAATTCTACTGTATATGCCGCCGAATCATCACTGGTAAAAGCTGCTGCTGTGGAACCGAAATCAATACTCTGGTCGATGGTCAGATCTTTTTGCGGATCAATGCCGTTTTTCTTCAGTATATATTCAAATACCATTTCCGGCATTCCACCTTTTCGACCGCCAAGAACCTTCTCTCCTTTCAGATCCTCCCATTTGAAATCAGGCATCTCTTCTCTTGCCACAAGGAAATTCCCCGCACGCTGTGTAAGCTGTGCGAAGTTCAACGCCGGGTCGGTCGCCCCTTCCTGATATGCATAGATGGATGCTTCAGCTCCCATAAATCCGATATCTGCCTCACCGGAGATCAGAGCAGTCAGAACCTTATCCGCACCAAACCCAGTTACCAGCGTCAGATCCAGGCCTTCCTCCGCAAAATATCCCTCCTCGATCGCCACATACTGCGGTGCGTAAAAGATTGAATGTGCGACTTCATTCAGTGTAACCTTTGTAAGCTTCTCTTCCGTGCTGTCTTTCTTCGCAGCAAATACTCCCATCGGCAACGCCGTCACCGCCAGCACGACTGCTGCCGCCAGTGAAATCCATTTTTTATTTTTCATGCAGATACTCCTTTTTTGACTTCTTCTGTTAGAGTATGCATAATTAATTAATTGGTGACCAGGGAAACATACAAAGTATCGTAAAACACAGTCTCCATGATTCCTTTTGTTAGGATATGCCCAAAAAACCAACTGCTGATCACGATCAACTTTCCCATCAGTTAAAAAATATGAATTTTATTTAACAACAATTCAATTGTGTTCAATTTCCAATCCTGCTATGATTTAATCACAAAAGCTTTTGAAATTTCAATCAGGAGAGAATTAGGATGAATATTGGAAATGTGATAAAAAAATATAGAAAAGAGTCTGGTTTCACCCAGGAGGAAATGGCAAACCGCTTAGGAGTAACTACTCCAGCGGTGAATAAATGGGAGAACGGGAACTCCAATCCAGATATTGAACTGTTAGCACCAATTGCAAGACTGCTACATATTTCCCTTGATACCCTGTTGTCTTTTCATGAAAATCTGACAGACGTTGAAATTACAGAACTTATTCAGGAAATGGACAAAATGTTTTCAGCAGAAGGTTACGAAAAGACCTATCAATGGGCAGTAAATATCATAAAAGATTACCCTAACTGCAACATACTTATCTGGCAGGTGGCGGTGATGCTTGACTCGCGAAGAATCATAGGTCAGTGTGAGCATCCCGATAAGTACGACGAACAGATTAATTCCTGGTACGAAATGGCACTAAATGACAAGGACGAAAAAATCCAGCACCATGCGGCAGATTCTCTGTTCGGATTCTACTTGCGAAAAGGGAATTATGAAATGGCAGAAAAATATCTGAACTATTTTTCCGACTATGATCCCATGAAAAAACTAAGACTTGGGCAATTATACATGGAACAGGAAAAAACAGAAGAAGCATACGAAAAACTGAAAAATATAATTCTTTCAGAGTATACTACTTTGAATCTTGCCTTTGGCATGATGATCACAAAAGCTCTTGACAAGAAAGATCATAAATCCGCAAGGTTCCTGGCCGAGAAAATGTGTGCATTAGCAGGTGTTTTTGAGATGGGAAAATACAATGAATGTGCAACCATGTTTAATGTTGTGGTGGCAGAACAAAATGTAGAAGATACTTTTAAGGTAGTAAAACAACTGCTGGAGAATGTCGATACAATCTGTGATTTTCAGAAATCAAGATTATATAAACATATAAAATTCCAAGATGTAGAAAATCCATATGCTGAAGAAATGAAAAAAGAACTGATTGCAGGCTTCCAAAATGAAGAAGACTTTGCTTATATGAAAGGCTATAAACCCTGGAAAAAATTATTAGCAAAGTATTGATCCTGCTTATGTTTATTGCAAAATAAAAACCCTATTCATTCGCGATAGAGCATTTATAAATAAAAGAGATTATTGGGCAGGCGTCGCGACTCCTGCCTCTCTTTTAACCCATAGAGTGCGTGATTGCAACGAAATTTACCACCTCAATGGATGATAAATTGCAATATATTTCAAAAATAAAAGAAGAACGTAATAAGGCACAGGACGAACTTGCTGAACTAAGGAAAATTCTTGAATTGTCAGATGATATTTCTTTGACAGAACACATTACAAAGATAAAAATAAATATTGACAAGGAGTAATTGAACCAGTATTATATAAGTACAAAGAAGTCTTTTTCCGGAGTGAGAAAGATATTATTACTTATTCAAAGGAAAGGGGCTCTGGACGAGTTCCTTTTTACATTTCATAAAATTTGATTTTATAACATATACTATGATCACAAAGTAGCTCTGGATAGGATATTCGGAGTTGTAAAACGGCGGAAATATCATTGCTGGTATTTCCGCCACTTCTTTTATAGATTATTCGCACTATTCAACCCATCCACTCAATTACGCAAAATCAAATCGTCTCATAATTTACATTAATATATGTACGCCACCCCCAAAATATGATAAGGTGAAGCAAATAGAATTTTTCAGGAGGTTATTAACAGTTAAATATAAATTATAAAATTATAAAATCATATAAGTACATGTTGAGTTTTATAAGATATTAGAGCAGAATATTATTGAAAGGAGTTGATGCTTTGAGTAAATATTATTCTATACATGAATTTTCAAAAATTATAAGCGTATCCGCCTAGACATTACGAAATTGGGATGCCAATGGAAAACTTCATCCGCATCATACTACAGTAAGCGGCTATAGATATTATTCTGACGAGCAACTCAACCAGGTAATAAATGTAAAGCCTAAAACTCGCATTACAATTGGATATTGTCGCGTTTCCAGCCATAAACAGAAAGATGATCTGGAACGACAGATTGATAATGTTAAGACATATCTTCTGGCAAAAGGACAGCCATTTGAGATGATAAGTGATATCGGTTCCGGAATTAATTATAAGAAAAAAGGACTCCAGGAATTGATCAG
Source organism: Blautia sp. SF-50 (assembly GCF_900101315.1). NCBI lineage: Bacteria > Bacillati > Bacillota > Clostridia > Lachnospirales > Lachnospiraceae > Blautia > Blautia sp. SF-50. The sequence continues at coordinate 20,636 of NZ_FMUW01000039.1, read as the reverse complement.
GCGAATATCTCAAAATCAGGTTGAAAAGGTTGTTGTTTTATATAAAGATCGGCTATTGCGATTTGGTTTTGAATTGATAGAATATATCGCTTCGCTTTATAATTGTGAGATTGAGATTATTGATAATACTGAAAAATCCGAACAGCAGGAACTTGTTGAAGATCTGGTTCAGATGATCACAGTATTCAGTTGCAAATTACAAGGAAAACGAGCGAATAAAGCCAAGAAACTTATCCGGGAATTGATACAGGAGAAAGTAGATGGTAAAAGCCATAAAAGTAATGTTAATACCAAATAATATACAGAAAACTAAGATGTTTCAGTACGCAGGTGCTTCAAGATTTGCTTATAACTGGGCTTTGGCAAGGGAAATAGAAAACTATGAAAAAGGCGGAAAATTCATTTCAGATGCAGAACTCAGAAAAGAATTTACAAAGCTTAGACATTCTGATGAATACGCATGGTTATTGAGTATTTCAAATAATGTAACCAAACAGGCGATCAAAGATGCCTGCACCGCTTATAAGAACTTTTTCAAAGGTTTGCAGAAATTCCCAAGATTCAAGCCAAAAAAGAGATCAATACCGAAGTTCTATCAGGATAATATTAAGATACAATTCAGCAATACTCATGTTAAGTTTGAAGGATTTTCTTCGAGCAGGAAAAGAAATAAACAAAAACTAAATTGGGTAAGACTTGCAGAGCATGGTCGTATTCCTACAGATGCTAAATACATGAATCCGAGAATATCTTTTGATGGGTTGAACTGGTGGATCAGCGTATGTGTGGAATTTCCTGATTGCATAGAAAAACTTAATGATGATGGGATTGGTATAGATCTAGGAATCAAAGATCTGGCTATTTGCTCTGATGGAGCTAAGTATAAGAACATCAATAAAAGTCAGAAAGTAAAGAAACTAGAAAAACAGAAACGCAGATTACAGCGTAGTATCTCTCGCTCTTACGAGAAAAATAAGAAAGGAGAAAGTTACTGCAAAACAAATAATGTAATCAAAAAGGAAAAACTTTTATTAAAACGAAATCACAGATTAACAAATATCCGTAAGAACTATTTGAATCAGACTACATCTGAAATTGTAAGTCGAAAACCAAGATTTATTTGTATTGAAGATTTGAATGTTAGTGGAATGATGAAAAATAGACATTTATCAAAAGCAGTTCAGAATCAGGGGTTTTTTGAGTTTAGAAAGCAGCTTGAATACAAGTGCAGCGATAAAGGGATCCAGCTTATTGTGGCTGATCGGTTTTATCCATCATCAAAGCTTTGCAGTTGCTGTGGAAACATTAAAAAAGACTTGAAATTATCTGACAGAATTTATAAATGTGATTGTGGAAATGTCATTGATAGAGATTTTCAGGCATCTATAAATCTCAAGGCTTATGGAGAAAGATTTGCAAGCTAACACTAAAACGTTAGTGCAAATATGTACGGGTACGTTAATCCGGAATTTACGCCTATGGAGAGTACAAGAACTTGTGAGTAGATAGATATTTATATCATCAAAAGCATACTCGTTGAAGTAGGAATGAAACATAGAAGTTTATAACTTTTTATAAGTTTTCAGTAACGGAGCATTCATATGAAATACGACTTCACTTCCATCATTGACCGGCATGGCAGAGATTCCATTGCAGTAGACGGCCTGAAGGGCGATGGTTTCTCTCCTGCCCCGCCGAAGGAGGGCTTCGATGCCATCCCGATGTGGGTAGCAGACATGAACTTTCCTACTGTACCTACCATACAGCAGGCGATCATCGAACGGGCCAGTCACCCGGCCTTCGGTTACTTCGAAGCCCCGCCGGAATATTATAAAGCCATCATCCGCTGGCAGGAAACACGCCACGGTGTCACCGGTCTGAAGCCCAGGCACATTGGCTACGAAAATGGCGTTCTGGGCGGAGTTATCAGTGCACTGAACTGCATCTGCTCCCGCGGTGATAACGTCCTGGTCCACAGCCCGACATACATAGGCTTCACCTCAAGCCTGAAAAACAACGGCTACGAGGCCGTACATTCTCCGCTGGTAAGGGATGAAAACGGCATATGGAGAATGGATTATGCAGACATGGAAAAACAACTCCGTGAAAAGAAGATCCACGCTGCCATTCTCTGCAATCCACACAATCCCTGCGGACGCGTGTGGGAACGCCGGGAGCTGGAAAAAGCCATGGAGCTGTACCGAAAATATGATGTCTACGTCATCTCAGACGAGATCTGGTCTGACCTCATCCTGAATGGCCATAAGCATATCCCCAGCCAGTCCGTCAGCGAAGATGCCCGCCAGCGTACAGCGGCCTTCTACGCTCCATCCAAAACCTTTAATCTGGCAGGACTTGTTGGCAGCTATCACATTGTATACAACAGCTGGTGGCGGGATCGTATTTTGAAGGAGTCCAGTCTGAGCCATTATAATATGATGAATGTTCTGTCCATGCACGCTCTGCTTGGCGCTTATCAGCCTGAAGGCTATGAATGGACCGATGAACTATGCGAAGTACTAAGCGGAAATGTAAACTTTGCCTGTGATTACATTGACCGGCACTTTAAGGGTGTCAACGTTTCCAGGCCGGAAGGCACCTATATGCTCTTTGTCGACTGCACCGACTGGTGTGCTGCCCATGGCAAAACAATCGAAGATGTGGAAAAAGCCTGCTGGGATGTCGGCGTTGCCGTCCAGGACGGCAGGATGTTTTTCGGTCCCTGCCACCTGAGAATGAATCTGGCCTCACCCCGTTCCCGCATAGAAGAAGCCTTCCGCCGAATGGATCGGTACGTCTTCAACAGGTAAAAATCTACTCTGCCATTCATTACAATCTATGCTATAATAGAGCTCATAACATCAGCGTTCCATCCTGTCACTTTCCGGAACGCTGTAAACAGGAGGAAATCAATATGGATATTAAAGAGGAAATCCACGCATTATCAGAAGAAATGCTCACAAATCTTGGCAGACTGGTTGCCATTGACTCCCAGCTCGGTACCCCTTCCGAGGGAAAACCATTTGGTGAGGGTCCTGCAAAAGCCCTGAAAGAGGGACTGAAGATTGCCGAAGAACTTGGCTTTGAAACCGTAAACCTGGATAACTACTGCGGTTATGCCGAAATGGGTGAGGGCGATGAGATCGTCGGCATCGCCGGTCATCTGGATATCGTTCCTGTAGGCGGAGACTGGACCTACGATCCGTTCCGCCTTACCCGTGAAGACGATCATGTATACGGCCGCGGGACCACTGATGACAAAGGCCCTATCCTGGAAGCGCTCTATGCCATGAAGCTTCTCCGCGACCACGGCGTGAAGCTGAACAAAAGAGTCCGCCTGATCATGGGCTGCAACGAGGAAACAGGTTCCAAATGTATGGATCACTACAATCAGGTAGCAGAAGAACTTTCCTGCGGTTTCACACCGGATGCCAGCTTCCCATGTATCCACGGTGAAAAAGGTCAGCTTGCCATGATCGCCTGCTCAAAAAACACCCGGATCATCTCCATGAACGGCGGTTTTGTATCCAATGCAATGTGTGACACCTGTACAACCGTTGTTCCCGATGAGGACGGTCTGAAGGAAAAGCTGGAATCCGCACTTTCCCGGACGAAGCTCCAGGAATATAAGGTAACCGAAGAAAATGGTGAGCTCACCATCTACGCCAAAGGTATTCCGGCTCATGCCAGCACTCCCCATCTCGGTGTCAATGCTGCAGGAGTAACCTTTGAATGTCTGGCAAAAGCAGGCTTTGAAGATGACTTTGTGGAATTCTATAACTCCCATATCGGCACTGCATGTGACGGCTCCGGCATTGGTCTGAAATTTGCAGATGAATACGGCGATCTGACGTTATGCAACGGAATCGTAAAAACAGAAAACGGTGTCATTTCCTGTACCATCGATATCCGTGTTCCGGTAACTCTTAATGAGACCGATATCCGCAAAATGTGCCAGGACAGACTGGAAGATAAAAACGGTCGTATTGAGATCATAAAGGTTGTTGCTCCGTTATTCTTCCCAAGAGAATCTCCGCTGGTAAATGCTCTTTACAAAGCTTACACAGATGTGACCGGCGATACCGAACACAAACCAATGGTCATCGGAGGCGGCACTTACGCAAAATCCCTCAAAAACATCATAGCCTTCGGACCTGAAAAAGAAGGAATTGACTACCGTATCCACGGAGCCGATGAATTTATCCTGGTCTCCGGCATGGAAGAAGCAGTACTGATCTATATGGAAGCGATCAAAAATATGCTTGCGATCTGAAATCAGGAGGATAAGAAATCATGAGTACAAAAGCTGAACACGCTACAAAATTACACGAGAATGGCTGTAACTGTGCACAGGCAGTTGCCTGTTCTTTCTGCCAGGAATTTGGCATCGATGAAAACGAGATGTTCCGTATTGCCGAGGGCTTCGGCCTTGGAATGGGTGTTATGGAAATGTGCGGTGCTCTTTCCGGTATGGCTATGATCATCGGACTTTCCAACAGCCGCGGAAATACCGAAGAAGGTTCCGGCTCCAAAGGTGACACTTACAAAAAGCTCCGCACCTATATCCAGAAATTCAAAGAAAAAAACGGTTCCTGTATCTGCCGTGAATTAAAAGGTGTAGAAACAGGCAAGGTTCTCTGCAGCTGCCCGCAGTGTATCACCGATGCGGTTGCTCTTACAGAAGAATATCTTGCGGAAAACAGATAATCTCATAAAATAAAACAGCAGAATTGTATATTCCCTGTAATCCTGGGACATACAGCTCTGCTGTTTTCTGTTTCTATTCGCTTTTCACTGTCAGATCCTTCACCCATCTGTATTTCTTATAATTCAGGTACACAGCCGGGATCTTTACAACTTCATCCAGACTGATGAGCTTTCTGGCAAAAATGCCGGCGCTCTTTTATTTTCCATTTATTTTTGCCCACGCCTCTTCGTCAAACTTACGGTCTTTCACGCTTTTCTATTTCATCTCGATCTTAAACAGTCTGGCCGCTTTTTCCTGTGGCATCCTCACTACAAGATTTCCATTTTCGATCTTATATCCGCACATCTCTTCCTTCGGATAGATCACGGATACTCTGCGGACCTGCTCTGCATTTTCCAGCGGGATCACTGCTTCTGTTGTTCTCGGTGTCCATACCGAAAGATAGGTATTCTTCTCTGCTTTCACTCCGTAAGCAAGAACTTCAGATTTCAGAGTTCCAAAACCAAGCGGGAAGAACGGCACGCCGTCACGGACTTCCTCACGGATCTCCTTATACAGGGAGATTCCCTCCTTCATACGGTTCATGGAATTTTCGCCCAGCTTCCATACCATACCGCTGATATATGGGCGGAGAAGCATACCATTTACTACATTGTAGATCACATGCTCTTCTTCATCCTCATACGGATATACCCACATACCACCCTGCTCCGGAGTTACCGCACTGGCTACATTGGCAGCGATATTGGCATTGTAGAGATAATCTGTCTGATCACTGGTAGACTGCAAGCTTAAGATCTTCAGCATACCATAATCCATACGCTGTCCGCCGGAACCGCAGTTCTCCACAACAAGCTCCGGATGATCCCGGAAGATTTCCTCATACCACTGGTGAAGACATTCATAATGCTCACGGATGGCATCTGCACAGCTGTCACTGTTCAGATCACTTCCATATCCCATAGTTACGTTATAGTCCACTTTAAAGTACTCTACACCGTAATCATTGATCAGCCTGTCTACTACATCACGGCAATATTTCCGTACCTCCGGATTGCGGAAATCCAGCATATAGCGTTTATTGTCAATGTGGCGTTTTCCATGACGGCAGACAAACCAGTCATCCGGAAGCTTGTTTGCCAGCTCGCAGGCAACTCCCATAACCTCGATTTCCAGCCAGAGTCCCATTTTCAGGCCTTTACTGTGTGCATAATCGCAGACTTCTTTCAGACCATTGGGGAATCTTCCGGATGCTTCTTTCCATTCCCCGACACGGTCCCACCAGAATCCGTCGTCATACCAGCCTGCATCCAGGCAGTAATATTCGCATCCGAGCTCTGCTGCCTTGTCAATGATGGAAAGCTCCCGCTCCGTTGTAGGGTCTCCCATCAGGCAATTCATGTAATCATTAAATACCACGTTCAGCTTCTCATCGTCCGTATTCGGTCTGCGTACTTTTCTCCGATATCTGGTCAGTGCCGCTGCTGCCGGATTCAGGCCACCTTTTACAACCGCTGCCCCTGCCGGAACGGTTGTAAAGCTTTCTCCCGGTTTCAGATTCTTATACCAGCCATGCTCCTGCTCTGTGGCGCCGCTTAAGGCAAGATACAGATTTCCGCCCTGTGCAGAGCCATATTCTGCCAGCCACTGTCCGGAGCTTTCAATCTGGAAAATATACGTCTCCCCTGTTTCTCTGTCCTCGGCAATTCCCATGGGAAGATACTCACAGGTAGACCAGGTGCCCTTTCCACTGTAACAATAACGGTTCAGGCCATATCCCTGATGATTGAAGCCATCTACGACCATTCCGTTTAAATTCAGCGTTTCTGCATCGTATTTCTGCCACTGTGCCTCACAGCACCAGCTGTTAAACGGCACATAGATATCTGTTTTTTTATAATAAGGCTTCTCGCCGCCTCTGGAAATTCCCTGATACATAAAAGAAGAAACATAGGTCAGCCCCTGATCCTCGCTTCCCTCGTTGATGATCTCTGTCCAAGTCTGTACTGCCGGCACTCCATCAAACAGGCGCATATGATATACTGCCTTCAGCTTTTCCGGGGAAATCATTACGATCTCTAGCTCTTTTCCGCCGGCCTGTGCCTTCAGCTCATGGTTCTCATAAACAAAATCCACAGAGGACTGATTGATGTTGTTTTTGTAGGCATGCATGTTTAAGCTTCCTGTGCCGCTTCTGTGGATCTCAACAGCCGGATAACAGATATCATCCTTCGGCTCCATGACTGCTTTTTTTACTTCCTGTGAAGAAAAATCTGCCAGCTCTACCACGCCGTTTTCCCGGATACGAAACTGGATATCCAGGCCATTCTCATGTAATTCGATCATTTTCATGTTTTCATTTTTATAGCTCATAGAAAATACCCTCCGTTTTTCTGATTCTGATCACAGTATAATATCTGTTTTTTTATAAGGTGACAGGTATCATCCCCTGAATGTAAAAATGCAATATATTGTCGTATTTATTTTTGCGTGATATACTGTTTGCTGACAGTAAAGAGTACAGTCAGTCAGACATGTAGGGCGATTTAATCGAATATCTGCATCTGTCCGACTCGCAATTTACAGCTGAAATATTTACATTCCGCTTCGCAGCATACTCAGGAGGTTTTTTCATGCCAGATATTTTCCAGGACTCTTCCCGATATTTCCATATTTCTGCTTTTTATGCTCTCTCCCTGCCTTATTATCATATGGAGCATCACACACATTCCAGCTATGAGATCATGTATATCACCTCCGGTTCCTGCCGGGTTTTCTGCCTGGATGGCACACAGGACACGGAATTCCCACTGAAATCCGGGCAATTTATCTTTATCCGGCCGGATGTACCTCACAGGCTGGAGATTCCGGATGGTTTTCCCTGCTCGATCCTGAATCTGGAATTTTCCCTTACTCCCGAAAAAAGTCCGGTTGCTCTGGAGCTTCTCCTGAAAAAGGATCCCGGATTTTCCCGGTTCTGGAATTTTATGGAAGCCTCCCAGGGCTTTTGCTCCGGCACGGATTCCCGCAGCTTCGGATACAGCCTGAAGGATCTGCTCACCTTTTTACAACAAAATTCCGGTCAGATACAAAAGGAAGAATTTCTCTTCTTTCTTCTTTTCAGCCGCATGCTTACAGAGCTTGCATTCTGCGCCCGCTCCAGCCGGAGCACCCAGGGAATCGTCTATCTGAAAAAAGCGCTCCGCTATATTGACGAGCATTATCTGGAAGACATTGATATTCCTGCCATCTCTGCATATGCAGGGATCAACAAATCCTACCTGCAGGCGCTCTTTACAGAAAAAAACGGCTGCACCATCAATACCTATATCAACCGCAAGCGTATGGAACAGGCCGCCTTTCTTCTGTGCAACAGTACTCTGCACATTACGGATATTGCCTTTTCTTCCGGATACAACAGCCGGCAGCATTTTGCACATACCTTCGAAAAATTTTATCATATGAGCCCCTCCAGGTACCGAAGCCTTCATACCCGGCCTCTCCGTTCGGATACCCAAAAGAAACGCTATCATATGACTGACGGACTGACGTTGGAAAGCGAACCCTTTCCTCAGAAATAAAACTTACTTCATACACCTACATCTTCAGGCTGATACCTGCGATCCACGTCTGAGTAGCCTAAAAAAGCCGGCCAGGTACGAAGCTCTTATCTCTTCGATAACCTGGCCGGCTTTTTATATTTATTGTCAAGCGGATATTCGCAATCCTACAGGGGACTTACTTGATTCGGTTAAAAATTTTCTATGGAATCAGATTCTGCATACTCTTCAGGCTGATCGCCAGTGTGGAGGTATTATGCAGAAGTGCGGATGAAGTCGGCTGCAGGATACCTGCAACGCCACAGGCGATAAGACCTGCGTTAAAGGTAATAATAAAACGGTAATTGCGTCTGATACGCTTCATCAGTGCATTGCTGATCTCTTTCAGAACAACCAGCTCCTGAAGATCATCTGCACCTACAGTAATATCTGCGATCTCCCGGGCAATTTCAGCACCATCACTGATGGCGATACCGACATTGGCTGCGGAAAGTGCCGGAGAATCATTGATTCCGTCACCTACCATGATAACCTTTCTTCCGGCTGCCTTTTCTTTTTCGATGAAGTTGGCCTTATCCTCCGGAAGCACCTCGGAATAATATTCGTCCACTCCCACACGTCTGGCAATGGCTGCTGCTGTACGCTCACTGTCCCCTGTCATCATAACGATCTTGGAAATCCCTGCCCCGCGCAGTGCTTCTACAGCAGCTTTCGCCTCCTCACGAAGAGGATCTTCAATACAGATCACGGCTGCAAGACGTCCGTCAATGGCAAGATACAGATGGGAATACTCTTCCGGAATATTGTCGAATTTCTCCTTGCCATCCTCCGGAATCAGACATTTCTCATCTTCAAATACAAAGTGATAGCTTCCGATCACGGCCTTATGGTCTTCGATTGTAGTGGAAATTCCATGCGCTACTACATATTCAACCTTTGAATGCATCTCCTCATGGGCCAGATGCTTCTTCCTGGCAGCACTGACAACAGCCTTGGCCATGGAGTGTGGGAAATGCTCTTCCATACATGCGGCGATACGCAACATCTCCTCCGGATCATTGTTGTCAAAAGGAACCACATCCACAACGGTTGGCTTCGCCTTTGTCAGAGTTCCTGTCTTATCAAATACGATGGTATCTGCCTCAGCCATTGCTTCCAGATATTTACCGCCCTTAACTGTAGCCTTATGTGTACCGGCCTCACGGATCGCAGACAATACAGAGATCGGCATTGCAAGCTTAAGCGCGCAGGAGAAATCCACCATTAGGATCGCAAGGGCCTTGGTGGCATTTCTGGTAAGGAGATATGTAAGTGCTGTTCCTCCAAGAGTATAGGGAACCAGCTTATCTGCCAGATGCTCTGCCTTTCCCTCCAAAGAAGATTTCAGCTTCTCAGACTCCTCGATCATGGTAACGATCTTGTCATAGCGGCTGGAACCACCTACCGTCTTTACGCGGATGGTGATCTCACCTTCCTCCACAACAGTGCCTGCATAGGCAACGCTGCCCTCTTTCTTGCATACAGGTACAGACTCACCGGTAAGAGAAGCCTGGTTGACCATAGCCTCTCCATCTGTAACACTTCCGTCAAAAGGAATTACGGTACCCATACGTACAACAACCTCATCTCCCGGCTGGACCTCTCCGGACTCTACCAGGATCTCCTGATCCTCTCTCTTCAGCCATACCCTGCCAACATTCAGGGACATGGTTCTTGCAAGATCACCTACAGATTTCTTATGCGTCCACTCTTCCAGGATCTCTCCGATTCCAAGCAGGAACATGATGGAGCCTGCAGTACCAAAGTCCTGACGTAATACAGACACTCCAATTGCAGTGGCATCCAGGACCGGCACCTCGATCTTACGGTGAAGAAGTGTATCGATTCCCTTCCAGATATATTTCAGGGAAGTAGCTGTTGTATAAATGGCATTCAGCGGATATGGCAGAAAAAGCCTTCTTCCGTAATGGCAGATCACCTTGGAGATCAGCTTCTCCTGATATTCTGCATTCAGTGCTCTCCCTGAGCTCTGCAGCACCTGTGAAGGAACCTCTACATCCTGATAATGAAATTCGCTGATACCACGGATAACCGCAGCTCTACTGCCCCGATAATTTACAACTGCGTCACAGGTTCTCTCGTATACCTTGGCAGAAACCACTCCATCAAGATTCTCGAGATAATACAACAGCGTATCTGCCTGCCCGTAGCTCATCCTCTTCTGAGCAAGATGGATACGAAGCCGGCCTCTTGTCTCATGTTTGATATAAAATTTCACGGAAAATCGCCTCTTTACTCAGCTGTCTCTTCTGCTGCTTCTTCTGTCTCTTCTGCTGTTTCTTTGAATGCATCCTCATCTGCAGTTTCCTCTGCTTCTGTCTCAACATCCTCTACAGCCTCTTCAGCTGCTACTCTTTCCTCATTGATCTCCTTAGCTTCAGCATAAATATCTTCCGCATTCTCCTGAAGATTCGTAGCTGTTTTCATGATGCAGTCCTTAGCTCTTAAAACGGCTGCTGTGCATCCTGTGTAAAGCTTCTTCGCATCCTTGCTTGTGAGGATCTTGATTCCTGCTGTTCCGAAAAGAACGCCTGCTGCAAAAAGTCCTGATTTTTTGAATTTAAAGTCTGCCATAATAATTTCCTCCTGATATATGATTTTTATTTTTTTCTGATTCCCGGTGAGGATTTTTCATGTCCGCCCCGATATTTTCAATATTATAAAATGTCTGTAAAAAAAAGTCCAGTGTTTTTTGTGTGAACTCAGCACAATTCGTTAAATTTTCAGTTATTTTTACCTAACAGTTAATTTTTACTAATAGTTTGATCTGTCTAATTCTTAGTCTGTACAAACCTCTTCTTTCCTATTATATTGTGCCATAGCTTTTCCATACTCACCCGACCTCATGAACAGGCAGCAGCGCCAGGGTACGGATATTCTGTTCACTGATCTCCCCACAGGCCCGAAGTCCTGCAAGGATCACTTCATTAAGCTTCTGTCCGGACAGATGGCATATCGTATCATCATCCAGTTCTACTGTGCAGGCGCCTTTTGTGCTGCATGCCACGCGATACATATTCTTTCGGCTGATAGCACCGATGGATTCCAGCGTATTGACCATACGGTATACTGTAGCTACACCGATCTTCGGATCCAGTGCGGAAGCCCTGTAATAGATTTCCTTACAACAGGAGCACTCTCCCTCCAGGATAATGTCCAGAAGAATCTTTCTCTGTCTGGTGATGCGGAGCCCCTTCTCCTTCAGTTTCTCTATAATAAGATCCCTCTGCATCTCTGTATGTCGGTAGCATCCTGTTTTTTTCTCTTCTGTTTCGGCTTCTGCAATATGCATTCTGATCCCTCCTTTATTGAGAAAACTTTTCTTTTATCTAATAAGTTAGTATACTCCAACTTAGGTTAGTTGTAAATAACTCGTTTGAACTTTTTTTACATATTGAGGATTCTGCCTGAATACCGTATAATGTTTCGTGAACCTGTACATAGGAAACCGTCGTTTTGACAAAATGACGAAAAATCCCCTTTCGTTTTTTCGTCAGAATGACAAGAAACTGCCGGAAACTTTGTAAGATTCAGCTCTAGCCCTTTTCTCTCATTTTCGATATACTGTTAACCAGCAAAGGAAATTACGTAAAACAATATATTAATTTTGGAGGGAAACAACAATGGCAAGTTTATCATTATCTCACATTAATAAAACTTATCCGAATGGCTTCCAGGCAGTTAAAGATTTCAACCTGGAGATCGAAGACAAAGAATTCATCATCTTCGTAGGACCATCCGGATGTGGAAAATCTACAACACTTCGTATGATCGCAGGTCTTGAGGAGATCAGCGGTGGTACACTTAAGATCGGTGACAAAGTCATGAACGATGTTGAGCCTAAGGACCGTGATATCGCAATGGTATTCCAGAACTACGCTCTGTATCCTCATATGACAGTTTATGATAACATGGCATTCGGACTTAAACTTCGTAAAGTTCCGAAGGACCAGATCGACAAGGCTGTTCGTGAAGCAGCAAGAATCCTTGACCTTGACAAGCTTCTTGATCGTAAACCGAAGGCTCTTTCCGGTGGTCAGAGACAGCGAGTTGCTATGGGACGTGCTATCGTTCGTAATCCTAAGGTATTCCTTATGGATGAGCCTCTTTCCAACCTGGATGCTAAGCTTCGTGTACAGATGCGTATCGAGATCTCCAAGATCCATCAGAGACTTGGTGCTACTATCATCTATGTAACACATGACCAGACAGAGGCTATGACACTTGGTACCAGAATCGTTGTTATGAAAGACGGTGTTGTTCAGCAGGTTGATACACCACAGAACCTGTATCAGAAACCAGGCAACCTCTTCGTTGCAGGATTCATGGGATCTCCGCAGATGAACTTCCTTGATGCTGTTATCTCCGAAAAAGGCGGCAATGTAATTGCTACGATCGGTGGTGAGCATGAGGTTATCGTTCCGGCAGCTAAAGCTAAAGTCCTGAAAGACAAAGGCTATGTTGGAAAGAAAGTTGTTCTTGGTATCCGTCCTGAGGATATCCATGATTCTCAGATGTTCCTTGAGACATCTCCAAGCAAACCAATGAACTCCGTAGTTAAAGTTTACGAGCTTCTTGGTGCTGAAGTATTCCTGTACTTCGATGTTGACGGAACTCAGGTTACAGCACGAGTTGATCCTCGTACAACAGCTAAGACCGGTGATCCGATCAGATTTGCATTCGATATGGAGAAAGCTCACTTCTTCGACAAAGAGACAGAGCTTACTATCACAAACTAATTCTCGTCGAATCATAAAAACAGAATGTAACCCCGGGGATATGATTTCCCGGGGTTTCTTTTTATTTCACTAGTTTTATTTCACATCAGAAAGGACGCTTTTTATGAAAATACAGCAAACAATTCAAAAATGTCTGGATGACTGGAACCGGATCAGCGGTCTTGATTTCTGTATTCTGGATGAAAATGACCAGATATACATTTCCACAGGGGACCGTCGACTTCCTTCTTCTGAAAAGCTTGCTCAGTTCCGGGAGGATCCTGCCTTATGCATCTCCAACCGCAGCTGCAGTCTGTACAAGCTGAACAACATACCTCAGAGCAATATGCTTCTGATCGTATGGGGCTCCGGAGAGCAGGCTTCTACCATCGGAGAGCTTGCTGTCTGCCAGGTAGAAAGTCTCCTCACTGCCTATACGGAAAAAACAGACAAGAACTCCTTTATGCAAAATCTTCTCCTGGACCGTTATTCCCAGGTAGAAGCTTTTAACAAGGCTGCCCGTCTTCATATTACACCTTCCGCCCGCCGTGCGGTATTTCTTGTGGAAACCAAGCAGCACAAGGACGAAAATGCCCTGGCTACCATCCGCAACATCTTTTCTGCCCGTACACGGGATTTTATCACTGCACTGGATGATTCCGGCATCATCGTAGTACGTGAGCTTCAGAGCACCGAAAGCTACGAAGAACTGGAGGGTATCGCCTGCATGCTGGTGGATATGCTCAATACAGAGGCCATGACCTCTGCCTGGGTTTCCTACAGCAATGTTGCAGATGATATCATGGAGCTTTCCGATGCCTACAAGGAAGCCCGCACTGCTCTGGAGGTCGGCAAGATCTTTTATGCTGACAAAAATGTTTTCGGTTATAACCGTCTGGGCATTGGCCGTCTGATCTATCAGCTGCCCACTCAGGTCTGCAACATGTTTGTAGGCGAGATCTTCGGAGAAGAATCCCTGGAATCTATTGACGACGAAACCCTCAATATCATCCGGACCTTCTTTGAAAATAACCTGAACCTTTCTGAAACCTCCAGACAGCTCTATGTGCACCGGAATACTCTGGTGTACCGTTTTGAAAAGCTGCAGAAGCGGTTTGGCCTGGATATCCGTACCTTTGAGGATGCACTGGCCTTCAAGCTTGCCATGATGGTGTCCGATTACATCACCTATTCCGGAAATCACGGAAAATAGCTCCTGTCCGCAAAAATCCATCAAAAATGCAGGTGCACAAAAAATCCCGGAAACAGCAGATAATGTCTGTTTCCGGGGTTTTCTTTATTTCAGCAGCATCAGATGCTCCGGTGGAAGATACAGATATTCCGGAAGATCTTTATCCGGATCCTCCGTAAAGCTGTTTTTGGGACGCATCCACCATAATCCGGCAGCATTCTCTTCCGCTTTGTTTCGGATCATATACTGATGTTCAAATGTAGTTTCTATGTATTGGTCTACCTGCACTGCCATACAGTTCTCACCCGGCTCTGATTCCGGGCGGATCCAGTGGCCGCGGATCCCTACATGGGTAATATCCATATCTACGTTTTCTTCGGTATGGAGCTTCATTTTCCAGTCCGCCGCATAGATCTCGTGAGGTCCCAGCCTCTCCGCTCTGGAAAAATTCTTACAGCCGGTAAGCTTTGCTGCCTCCAGAAGTCCCGGTCTCTCAAACAGCTGCTTTGTCTCCCCGGTCACAAGGATCCTGCCTTCATGTACAATGGAAAGCTCCCTGCAGAATTTATAAGCCTCATCTCTGCTGTGTGTCACAAGGATCATATCTCCCGGATAGTCCTTGAGGAAATCCTGCATCTCCCGCTGGAGCACATCCTTCAGGTAACCGTCCAGTGCGGAAAACGGCTCATCCAGAAGAATAGCTTCCGGCTCTCCGATCATCATTCTGGCCAGTGCCACTCTCTGCTGCTGTCCGCCGGAAAGCTGTGAGGGCAGGCGCTTCTCCAGCCCCTCCAGATGATATCGCCGGATCAGATCTGCCACTTTTTCTCTGGCGAAGGATTTTTCCCCACGATAACCGCAGCGGATGTTCTGTTCCACTGTCATGGTTGGGAACAGCGCATAATTCTGAAACAGATATCCGATCCGTCGCTTCTGCGGTTTCAAATTGATCCCTTTTTCAGAATCAAACACTGTTTTTCCATTGATAACGATCCTTCCCTTATCCGGTGTTTCGATTCCTGCAATACAGCGTAAGGTCATGCTTTTTCCGCTGCCGGAAGCACCAAGAAGCCCAATGGCTGCCGAACTGCCTTCAAAATCTACCTTCAGGGAAAAATCACAGAAGTTTTTTTCGATATTTACTTTGACTGCCATCAGATCCACCTTCTTGTTTTCATACCTTTTCCGGATACGATATTGATCAGCGCTACGATCACAAAGGAGATCAGCACGATCACAACGACCCAGAATCCTGCAGTTCCGTAATTTCCGGCTGCTGTCTCTGATGCAATGGCAACAGAAACTGTTCTGGTTTTTCCAAGGATATTTCCGGCAAGCATGGAGGTTGCGCCATATTCTCCGATCGCACGTGCAAATGCCAGCACTGTTCCGGATGCGATCCCCGGTCCTGCCGCCGGCATGACTACCCGCCAGAATATCCGGCTGTCGCTCATCCCCAGAGTCTGGCCTGCATGGATAAGATTTATATCCACCTGTTCAAAAGCAGCCCGAGCATTGCGGTACATCAGCGGAAATGCGATCACTGCCGCTGCGACCACACAGCCCTTCCAGGTCTGCACGATCTTAATATCAAAATTATCCAGAAGAAAGCTTCCGAAGGGCCTTTTCAGACTGAAGATCAGTAGCAGAAAAAATCCAGCCACTGTAGGAGGAAGTACCAGCGGAAGAGTAAGGATCCCGTCCAGTACTGCTCTGGCTCCCGGCTTCAGCTTCATGATCTTCCGGGCGCAAAATATTCCCAGAAAAAAAGCGATCACTGTGGCTGCCAGACCTGTTTTTAAGGAAATCCACAGAGGACTCCAGTTTATTTCTCTCAAAAATTCTGTCATATTTCATTCCTGTGCCGGCATTTACTGTGTTTCAATATTTACTGCCTGCCGGTTTTCTACATCATACTCATTTGGATGTGCTGTCTGCGGAAGCTGTGCTGTCCTCAGCCTCCGTGTTGTCTGCAGAAGCTTCTGTGGCATCCTCGGAATCCTCATCCTCATATGCTGTAAATCCATAGCCCTCAAATACCTTGATCGCTGCATCAGACTCTACATAATCAAGAAAAGCCTCTGCTGCCCTGGTATCGTCTTCCGATGCTTCCTTGTCCTCGATAAGTCCCACAGGATAAAGAACCGGCGTCTTAAGGCTGTCTGCCGGCGCCTCTGCGATGATATCTACTTTATCAGTAACAGACGCAGCATCTGTCGCATATACAACACCAACCTCATTGCTTCCTTCACTGACTGCTGCAAGTACATCCGTTACATTCTTGCACTCGTTGATCTCCATTTTGTTTACATCGTCCATGATTCCAAGATTGTTAAAGATCTCACGGGCGTACTGTCCCACCGGAACATCCTCTCCTGCAAGCGCCATATTCTCAGCGTCTGTGATATTCTCGAATCCTGTTACCTTTGTCTCTCCGTCCTTTGGTCTGATCAGAACGACTTTGTTCTCAAGAAGATCCTTAACGGTGTCTTCCTTTGTCAGTTTTTCCTCTGTGAGGGCATCCATCTGTTTATCTGCTGCTGAAAAAAAAAGATCACAGCGTGCACCTTCCTCGATCTGTGTCTGCAGTGTACCTGAACTGTCTGCACTGTAATAGATCGTTACATTCGGATAAAGCTCATTGAAATCCTTCTGGATCTCCTCCATGGAATTGCTGAGGCTGGCAGCAATAAATGCATAAACCTCTCCCTTCAGGTTCTCATCACCTTTCGCTTCTGTGTCTGCCGCAAAAACAGTTCCGGTCATAAGGCCTGTTGTTAAAATTCCCGCGGTAAGGGCTGCTAAGATTTTTTTCTTCATCTTTTGTTTCCCTCCTTTTCCGTTTCGTTCAGTTTTGTTTAGTTTTGAATGGTTTTGTTTAATTTTACCGAAAGGAAAGTTTCTTGTCAAGCTATAAGGCATTGCTGTTTTTCTCTACAAGTGCTATCATAAATACATAGTTGACAAGCCAGGCGGATGTTCACGATCCGCTTCGTTTCTTATCATGAGTGGCTTACAGCACTCCTGATACAGACAAATCCCACACAAGGTTCATTGCTCTGCACAACGGAAGCAGAGAACTTGCCTGATCCGGTTCATTCAATATTCAAAAAAAGGAGACTTACTTATGAAACTCAGTGCACGTAATCAGTTAAAAGGAAAAATCATCAACATCAACCAGGGAGCTGTAAATTCCATCGTTTCCATCGATATCGGTGGTGGAAATATCATCACTGCTACCATCTCCTGTGCGGCGGTGGAAGAACTTGGACTGAAAGTAGGCTCTGATGCTTACGCAGTTATTAAGGCAACCAATGTTATGGTAGGTATCGATGAATAAAGTCTACACAGCACAGGAAGTTGCAGATAAACTAAAGATCAAAAAATCCACAGTATATGACCTGATCAAACGCGGAGAGCTTTCCTCCTCCAAAGTCGGCAAACAGCTGCGGGTCAGCGAGGAACAGCTGTCTCAGTATCTTAAGGGTTCGGAATGTTCTGCGTCTTCTGCTCAGTCTTATGATCACCAGCCGGAGAGTTCTCTTTTGAAAAGGGATTATCTTCTGCATTCCAGTGGACTGATCATCAGCGGACAGGCTTCTCCGGCTCTGGATCTTCTCCTGAATCAGCTTCCCACACACCCGGACAATCTGCCTGTTCTGCAGTCTCACATGAATACCTACAACGGACTGTATTCTCTCTATTTTGAAAAAGTCCACATTGCCTGTGCATCCGCCTCACCGGAAGATATCCATAGCCTTATACCCGTATCCCACTGACTGTGATCTCTCTGTGTCAATATCCCGTCGGCTTCTATGTAAAAAAAGAAAATCCCAAGAATATCCGGGGATTTTCTGATCTTACACGGGCAGATATTATTTTTGTGAACCGCGAAAAAGGAAGCAGCCGTCGCATCCTTCTTGACCGTACACTTCTGTCTTCCGAAATTTCACCGGATTCCATATCCGGATATCGAAATGAGCTTGTTACCGATCACTCCACGGCTGCTGCAGTGGCTGGCGGACAGGCAGACATAGCTCTTGGCGAGGCCTGTGTAGCGAGAAACTTTCCGGAGCTGGATTTTCTTCCTGTTTGCCAGGAATCACTCTTCCTGGTTATGCAGACCAAAAATCTGAGCACCCCCGGCTTTCAGGCCGTAGCGGAAACCATTGCATCCGAACCTTTCCGCCGGTTTTTAGCTCTTCAAACCGGATACGATACTACTGACACCGGAAATATCCGGCATATTTAGGGCTAAGAAAAACGCTTATGTAAAAAATTCTTCCGCAACCATTTCTTTGATAATACAAAATCAGCCAGCACGTCAATGATCACTCCTTATTTTTGCCCAATTAAGGAAGTTTCTTGATCCTATGACTGCTGGCTGATCTTTATTTATTCAGATATTGATATACTCTTGAAGAAATCGAACGGATTCCATGCAGTAAATGATCTTCGGAAGCACCTTCTGAAAATATACATAATACATAATTTGTTTTCTTTCCATAGACGATTGCCATATCATGCTGAACTGAGCTTGTCTCACCAGTTTTGTTCGCGCATACTATACCTGTCGGAAGACCTGATGGAATTTTGTATCGTTTCGTCTGATGCAGTAAAAGATTTAGCATTTCTCTGGAATACTGTTGAGAAACACACTGACCTCGATAGATTTTTTCTAAGAGTATCCCACAATCTTTTGCAGATGCCGTGTTACGCCAGCCATCACTGCTCCAGGCAGAAGAAGACGGATGCAGGGAACTGTGACAACCGGTATTTTTGTAACCGTTCTTTCGAAGATATTGGTTCACTACAGCCGTTCCTCCTACAAAGCTTCCGCCTCCCTGACGCCTTACCAGTTCATTATAACATTCATTATCACTGACGGTGATCATATCCCACAGCAAGCTGTACACACCGGAGCTGTATTGCATTTTTCCCTGACGGATCTGATCATAGACCGACGCCATCACAAATGCCTTGATCGTACTTGCCGGATACATTTCCCGATCATTTATGTTTACAACATTTCCTGTTTTCAGATCTTTTATATAAACAGACCAGTCTCCACCGTAGGCAGAAACAAAGCTCTCCAATTCCGATTTAAATGCACTTAAAGCATACTCTGATCTTGTACTTTTTCTTCCCTGCCAGTCCACATACTGACCATCCGGTGTTTTCATATTTTTCGCAATAGTTCCGTTCGATTTCAGGTAATAACCATCTTTCCACCGGTTCACCAGCATTTTTCCATTTTGGTCTACATAATATTGCTGGCCCTCACAGGTTACCCACCCTGCCTTCTGTACCATTCTTCCGTTATCATTGCCAAAATAATAAATTCCGTTAAACTTTTTTCCCTGAACTGTTTTGTTCACTTTATGAAAAGACGGACGCATGCAGATTCTTCCGGTTCCATAGAAATAATAATAACCACCTTTAAAATTACGCCCACCGAATCTTCTCTGTCTTATATAGCGTATTGTTCCACGATCAGCCAGTTTTCCGTACGCTTCCACATAATAAATGCCTGCGATAATTTTTTTGCCCCGTACCTTCTGTTCAGCTACGTTTACAAAGCCACGCTCTCCCTTTGAAATTCTTCCATTGAAGTCTGTGATGTGGTATTTATCAAAGCGGACACCAGAAACTGTCTTTTTATCGAAATAATAAACGGATTGCTTTCTCAAAAGTTTTCCGTTTTTATCAAACATATAAAATCCTGTTTTTAAAAACTCTGTCTTTGGGATTGACAAATAACGTAATCCGGTAAGTTTTCGCTTCTTAGAATCTTTCAAATACCAATTCCCGCCAGATTTCTGAAGATAATTTCCACTGTTATCCCAAAATCGTACCGTTCTTTCAGCAGCCTCGACCTTTATCTCTGTACTTCTGGCACCAATAATACATCCAAAAACCACTACTAATATCAACCAATATATACAAACTGTTTTTTTTGCTTTCATACTTTAACAAGACCTGCCACAGACGATGGCAGGTCTTTCTCCTTTATCTTTATTATCCTATTTTCACACAGATGTTCTGGATCAGGCGGTTGTATCCGCTTACCTTTTTCAGCCAAGTTAAATGAATTTTTAAATTCTACCTTGCAAGAGTAAATTCTATACCTGTAGAAATTACTTCTGCATGGATTTTTCCTTCTTCTTTTTATAAAATACTACTGCAGATGATCCCCTGCCTGTGCAGAAGGAGGATAAAATGAATACAGGAAGACCAAAAGGCAACCAAAAACATCTTGACTTATCTGCACGTATTATAATCGAACAGCATTTAAATAACGGTGATTCATTTAGAAGTATTGCAATAGAATTAAGCAAGGATCCAAGTACCATATCCAAAGAAATCAGACGTCATTCCATTATCAGGGAAAGAAGCGC
>NZ_FMUW01000005.1:156461-190769 GCF_900101315.1 Blautia sp. SF-50 | reverse complement strand
ATCTGAATCTGAAGGGAATGTCCGGAGGGCTGCACCTTGGGAAAGGTGTGCAGGATAACGGGTACGGGCAGTTTCTGTTCATGCTGGGATACAAGCTGGAAGAATGTGGAAAACATCTTATAAAAGTAGACCGTTATTTTGCATCCAGCAAGATCTGCAGTCTATGCGGACATAAGAAAAAGGAACTGGCATTGTCGGATAGAATGTATGTTTGTGAATGTGGAAACAGGATGGACCGGGATGTGAATGCAGCAGTCAACATCCGTGAAGAAGGAAAAAGAATCTATAAAGAATGTGCCTGACGGCACAAGAAAAAAATCCGTAACCGGATAAACATAAAAAACAAAACCGCGGGACACGCGGGGATAGCCTGTTTTAGCTTTGCCCTAAAGGGTAATCGAGCAGGAAGCCCCCACTTCAAAATCGTAAGATTTAAGTGGTGGGAGCATGTCACGACTTAAACATATCTATAATTACTTTTATCAGGAGAATCTCATGAGTGAAAAAGGATTAACCACCATCAATTTAAAAAAAATAAACCGCTCCAAGGTTTACCAATATATATACAAAACACACCAGACTTCCAAAATGCAGATCGTCCAGGATCTTCAGATGGGGCTTTCCACCGTAAGCCAGAACCTGAACCTGCTGGAAAAAGAAGGGCTTATTGACAGAAACGGATATTTTGATTCCACAGGTGGTCGAAAGGCCCAGGCCATCCAGATCGTCTCGGATTTCCGGATTTCCATTGGAATCGGGATCCTGAAAAACATGTTCCATATCACAGCAATCGACTTATATGGAAATGCCTTTTATACAGAAACCATTGCTCTTCCCTATTCCAACACAGAAGAATATTACAGACAGCTGACCGATAAAGTACGAAAATTCATCGCAGAAAATCACTATCCGAATGAAAAGATCCTGGGTATTTCCATTGCCACACAGGGGATCACTTCTCCGGATAATTCCACTGTGATCTACGGAAACATCATGAACAATACCGGAATGAAACTGGAGGATTTTTCCCGGCATCTTCCTTACCCCTGCCATC
This sequence comes from Blautia sp. SF-50, assembly GCF_900101315.1. Lineage (NCBI taxonomy): Bacteria > Bacillati > Bacillota > Clostridia > Lachnospirales > Lachnospiraceae > Blautia > Blautia sp. SF-50. The sequence goes on along the minus strand of NZ_FMUW01000005.1, from coordinate 189,715 downwards.
TGGAACATGATTCCAAATCCGCTGCTTTTCTGGAGCTGTGGAATCACCCGGAGCTTGACAGTGCTGTCGTGTTCCTTCTGAACCGAAACCTGGGCGGTGCCATTATCACCAATCATCAAATTCATCAGGGAAGTTCCATGCACAGCGGAACCCTTGAGCATATGTGCGTCAATCCTGACGGCCCTTTATGTTACTGCGGAAACCATGGCTGTCTGGAAACCTACTGCTCTGCCAACGCTCTGGAACAGTCTGCCGGGATGCCTGTGAAGGAATTTTTCCCTCTGCTCCGCGAAAAAAAATCCCCCCGGCTTGCTGAGCACTGGGAAGATTATCTGAACCATCTGGCCTTTGCCATGAAAAATCTGAACCTGATCATCGATGCACCGATCATCATCAGCGGATATCTGGCACCTTATTTTACAGAAGAAGATATTAATTATCTGTTAGAACACATCAACACAGACGCACCATTCACCCTGGACAGAAGCCAGATTCTGGTCGGCACCCACGGGCAGTATACACCTGCCATTGGTGCAGCTTTATATTATGTAGAGAAATTTACACAGAGCGTGTGAATACAGACATATTCACCTGAACCGGTCAAAAAAGCATGTCATACACAGCCAGACGGATACAATCTGATCCGCTCTGTCCTAGAGTATGACATGCTTTTTATTTTACTTATTATTTTTTCAGTTCTTTCAGCAGCTGCCCGATCTTTGACACAAACAGATCAAAGGCCACATTATTCTTACCGCTGTTGATCACAATATCTGCTTTCGCCCTTGTAGGCTCCACATACAGATAATGCATCGGTTTTACTGTGGTAAGATACTGATCGATGATTCCGTTTAAATCCCGTCCACGTTCCTCCACATCTCTGGAGATCCGTCTTAAGATCCTCTCATCTGCATCTGCTTCCACATAAACCTTGATATCCAGAAGATCTCGGATACGCGGATCTGCAAGAAGCAGGATTCCCTCTACCAGAATGACCGGTCTTGGTTCGATTTTCAGCACTTTGTCGGAGCGATTGTGCTGACTGTAATCGTATACCGGACATTGGATGGTTTTGCCCTCCTTGAGTTCTTTGAGATGCTCTACCAGAAGATCGGTTTCCAGTGAATCCGGGTGATCGTAATTCACCTTCACACGTTCTTCAAAGGGAATTCCGTCCTGTCTGCGGTAGTAATTATCATGATAGATCACCACCACATCGTCTCCGAAATGCTTCTTCAGTCTGTTTGTAAATGTAGATTTGCCGGAGCCTGACCCTCCGGCGATCCCGATAATAATACTTTCCATCGTCTCTTTACCTCTTAAGCTAGAATTCTTCCGCTGTGGATCCCGCAGGCTTCCCGAAGAGTTTTTCCGTATAAAGAAGCTTTTTCTTACACAAAAGCTGCCCGGTCGGTGTGCATCTCCTGCATCCGGTTCCGGACAGCTTTTCTGGTTATTTTTTATAAAGCAATCGTTCTGATCAGATCTCAGCCTGCTCCAGAAGTGCCGGGATCTTGGACTCCCATCCAAGTGCCATGATATGTACACCCTGGCAGTATGGCTTGCACTCTTTAATGATACGTGCAGCGATCTCAACACCAGTGATACCAGCTTTTGTTTTCTCTTTGTCTGCTTTCAGCTCCTCGATCATCTCATCCGGAACATGGATGCCGGCTACGTTGTTGTTCATGAACTTAGCCATTCCAGCAGATTTCGGAATGATGATACCAACCTGTACAGGTTTTCCGAACTGTTTTGCTTTTTCCATAAATTTGATGAATTTCTCCGGCTCAAATACAGCCTGTGTCTGGAAGTAGTCTGCACCTGCAGCAACCTTTCTTTCCATCTTTGCAAGCTGAGCGTCAACGGAATCGCTGCATGGAGATACAACGGCACCCTTGGAGAATTTCGGTGGCTCACCAACCAGCTGGTTTCCTCCAAGATCCACACCGGACTCGAGAAGCTGTACTGTATGAAGAAGAGATACAGAATCAAGATCGAATACCGGTTTTGCCTGCGGATGATCACCCATCTTCGTATGATCACCTGTCAGACAGAGGATGTTCTCAATACCAAGCATAGCAGCACTTAAAAGATCAGACTCCAGTGCGATACGGTTTCTGTCACGACATGCAAGCTGGAAGATCGGATCCATTCCGGCGTCTTTGAGAACTTTACACATTGCAAGAGATCCAAGACGCATAACCGAAGACTGGTTATCTGTTACATTGACTGCATGAACGCCCTTGAGATAAGTTTTGGCTTCTTCTACCAGTTCATCTACATGGATCCCTTTTGGCGGTCCTACTTCTGCAGAAACTACAAATTCACCACGGTCGAATAATTCTTTCATTTTCATATTATATTTGCTCCAATCATTTAAAATTTGGGGTACGGTCCACCTGCTCTGCTGCATACATTGCGGAATATTTCCGGTGAACCGTATCATAATTTAATTTGGCTTCTTAATAAATCTTTGCTTATTATTTCACTTCATCATCTGTAGCGAAATTATGGATCTGTGTCGGGCATTTCAGTGCGTCAAGGCGTCCGATCTCTTTCAGACGTCTGTAGATGCGCTCCCATCCACACTCCATGTCACTGTCCACTTCGCATTTACCATTCTTGGAACCGCCGCACTGGCCGTTGACAAGACTCTTGGAGCATGCTGTGATCGGGCAGATCCCGCCGGTAAGGTTCAGATAACACTCACCACACTGGTCACATTTATATTCTAACGGTGTTACACCCTGGAAACCAGGTACCGGGTATGTATCGCAGGCTGCGCATACCATCTTGTCTTCCAGATATTCTGCGATGGTCTGTACACCAACACCACAGGAGAATACCAGGACCAGATCCGCTTCTCTGATCTTATCCATGTGTTTCTGAAGACGTAACTGCATATTTTCCGGATTACAGATATAATCCGTTGTCATGATCCCTGTCACATTTCCTTCAGCGGAAAGCTCCTTCTGAAGTTCAACAGCTTCTTTTTCCGGAAAACGAACTTCCTTGCATCCATGGCAGTTGATGATAAAAACTTTCTTTCCGGCTGCCAGTGATACGATAGTTTCTTTTGCTTTTAACTGGGTAATCAACATATCACTTCATCCCCCTTACTGCATTTTTTCCGGCTTTGATACTGTTAATGATCGGAATCTTGGAAGAACAGATATACTGACAGCATCTGCACTCAACACAGTCCATGACATTCATGTCCTTCATGCCCTGCCAGTTCTCTTCTTTCGCATATTTTACGAAATACAGAGGAGAAAGTTCCATCGGACATACGTCCACACAGCGTCCGCACTTGATACATGGCTGCTCTTTGGTCTCATCTGTATCAATGGCGATGATACCGTTGGAGCCCTTCATCATAGGTACCTCCAGAGTGTTCAGAGGGAATCCCATCATAGGTCCGCCCATCTTGACCAGAACATCGTCATCTGTAAATCCACCGCAGTAATCGATCAGCTCTTTTACGCTGGTACCGATCTTGATGATAAAGTTGCCAGGATTCTTGATCTTCTCGCCTGTTACGGTTGCAACACGCTCGATCAGCGGCATACCCTTCTGGATCGCATCGGAGATCGCTTTTACAGTACTGATATTATCTACGATAACGCCAACATCTGCCGGAAGGCCGCCGCTTGGAACCTTTCTGCCCATGACACGCTTGATGAGAGTTTTCTCAGCACCCTGCGGGTATTTGGTTCTTGCAACAAAAACTTCCATATTTCCGATATCGGCAACTTTTTCCTGCATTAATTCGATCGCATCCTGCTTGTTATCCTCGATGACAATGATGCCCTTCTCAGCACCTGTTGTCTTAAGGATCGCTTTCAGACCGAAAATAATATCATCAGCAAACTCAAGGAGAACCTTATGGTCTGCTGTTAAATATGGCTCACACTCACATCCGTTGAGAAGGATGGTATCAACCGGTTTTGCAGGTTTCAGCTTGACACAGGTCGGGAAACCTGCACCACCCATACCAACGATTCCGGCTTCTTTTACGATCTCAATGATCTCATCCGGTGTAAGTTCGTCCAGGGCTTTATGTGGCTGTACGGATTCGTGCAGAGTATTTTTTCCGTCGGATTCGATGACAACTGCCATCACCTCACTGCCTCTTGTACCATGCATACGTGGCTCAACAGCAACTACGGTTCCGCTTACACTAGAATGTACCGGTGCGCTGATAAATCCGGCAGCTTCTCCGATCTTCTGTCCAACCTTTACTGTGTCGCCTACTTCCACGATCGGGTTGGCAGGTGCACCAAGATGCTGGGACATGGAGATCACAACCGTCTTCGGATCCGGGAATTTCTTCAGATCGATATGCTCGCTGAATTCCTTATGCTCTGACGGATGAACGCCACCATAGTATCCGTTCAGTCTATCCTCTCTGATAGACTTCACGTAATCATTGATCACCTTAAAGTTAACCTTGGAGTAATCACGTACCTGTACCGGCTGATTCAGGAACTCTTCCAGACGACCCTGTTTTGCCAGTCTCTGGTAGATCTTCTCCCATGCGCAGTCCTTGTTAGGATCCACTTCACATTTCCCGTTCTTTGCTCCGCCGCACTGTCCATTCACAAGACTCTTGGAACAGTCGACGATAGGACAGACGCCTCCGGTAATGTTCAGATAGCACTGTGCACATGCATCACAGCTCTTTTTGGTAAGTGCCATGCCGTGATGGCCTCTGTAGTTAAGGGTATTACTTGCTGCGATCACCGGCTTACCGGTCAGATCTGCAACAGTCTGGATACCAAGACCACAGGAGATCACAACTACATTCTCTGTACCTTCCGGCAGCAGATCCTGTAATTTTCTTTCTGTGTGCATCTTGTTGCACAGAAAATCGAATTTCGCACTGCCTGTGACGGTTTTTCCCTGCTCCGCAGCAAATTTCAGGAATTCCTCGCAATCCGGTTCGTCAACGGTCTCAAATTCCTTGAAACACTTGTTACAGGCGATTACAAACAGATTGTCCCTGCCGTTCAGCACTGATGCAAGCTCATCACTGCTTTTCAGCTTGTACTTAGTATAGTTTTCCAATTGCTCACCTTCCTTATAAAGATTATATCCTTATGATTATCTGCTCTTATCCGTTCCCTCCTTCTCTGCACTCCCAGGAAAGAAACAATAAAACCAAATAAATAAGTTCTTTGTTATTTGTTCAGCCCTTCGAAAATCCCGGTCCCAAAAAAGGCCGCAGTATTTCCTCTGACCGCTACAATAAATGTACCATAATTTGAACATATTATCCAGTTTTATTAGCTATTTTTATAAATTTATTCTATGATTTCATCCCAATCGTCTATGGATGTACGGATATTTGTACAACTTCTGTTATGCTGCATGCGTTAGTTATATGCAACTTATATAATTTTGTTTATAAAATATCCTTTTTATGCATTGAGCATATTGCACAAGGATTTTATCTTTAACAGGGCAGATCCGACAGGTGTCTTTTGTCATGGGGTAAGACGCTGTCCGCAATATTCACAGGTGCTCAGACGACCTTTTATTACCTGATTCTTTGCACCGCAGCTGGGGCAGGTAACTGTAATATAGATCTTCTCATTTACGCGTCTGTTCGGTGCAGTGATCATAATATAATTTCCTTCTCTGTCTATCTGGATATTCCGGATATATCCCCCCGCAATAAATTTTTCCAGCTTTTTCACTGCACCTTTTCCCAGTTCCTGCTCAAACTTTTCAAATGAGACAGTATTCTGGGCATAGGATTCAAACCAGCAGGCAATTTCTCCAGCTTTTTTCTTCTTTAATGCTTTTTGAATTTCCCGGAAGGTTGGATACAGAAACAGCAATCCAAGTATGATCTCTGTTGCTGCCATTCCCCAGCGCCCTTCACCAATATACTTCTCCGATGCGCCAATAGCTCCCAGGGAAAAAAGTATAAAAAAGCCACAAAGAACCCATTTCAGTTTCCCAAGTATTCCTGTTTTTTTATTTTTTTCTGTCAAAAAATCGCTCATGTCTATTTCCTCTTTCCTATTATTCAAAATCTTATGCTATATTTGTGAATGCTCCGTCAGCTCACGCCAAACTCCCTCTGTCCGAATATGTTTCTGCATTCTGTGGATCTTCTATTTCAGTGTGGTTACGATCAGTTTACTTTCCAGTGCAGCTGCTATCAGATCCTCTTTGCAGCTGTATCCCGCCTTGGCGATCATTTCCTGAAAATTCCATCTCACCCCAGAAGCAGAACAGTCCATTTTCCTTGCGATCTCGGAATATGACATCCCGTGAATATACAGGCGCAGCATCTCCAGCTGTCTGGGACTGATATCACCGCTTGTGATCCAGTTAAGTTCCACCTCCGGTGCCACATCCGGAAATACATGCTCCCCATTTAACGTTCTGTAGATCACACTCCGTATTTCCTCTTCACCGTGATCCTTATACCATAGACTGTCTGCACATCCGCTCTTTGCTCTTTCCAGCACCTTGGGATCGATCAGCGAAGTAACAACCAATACCTTTGTATATGGATATTTTTCCCTGATGATCTTTCCGGCACTCAGCCCATCATGATTATGAAATGTCTGCACATCCATAAGCACAAGATCAATTGCCGAGTAAGAGCAGATCTTTACAGCTTCACAGGCATCCGAAACTGTCTGGACATGTCGGAATTCCGGTTCCCGCATAATAATACTTTCAAAATACTTCTGCATGATCCTCTGATCTTCTACTATCAGTATCCGTACCATAGACTCCCATCCTTTCTGTCAGTGGCATTTTCAACACCAGACAAAACTCCGGCGAAAAAGAAACCTGCATAATACATTTCTCTGACTCCGCAGCTTTTCTCAGTGCAGACAGACCACCACCTTCTTCTGCATTTTTTTCAGGTGCATCTCCATCATTCGTTATCCGGATGCTGTATTCATTTGCACCTTTTTCTATCTTCACCAGAACTGTACTTCCATGGGCATGTCTGGCACAATTTGTCACACATTCACGGATCGCTCTGTCTGTCAGCAGCCTGTAGGAGGGATGCTGAGGGAAATTCCCGCTGATCTGAACATAAATTCCAAGTTCTTCTGCATGCCTGATCGTATCCGCGCATAATTCTTCCATATTCTCAACAGAAGAATCTGTAAGAATATAGACCAGATGCTTTAGTGCAGATAGCTGTTCATCCATTTTATCCTGATTTTCTTTTCTTTCCAATATCCTGCGTATTGACAGAAGGCTTCGGCCAAAATTGTCATGAACCTGCATTTTCATGGCAAGTGTCTCCTGCTCTCTTATTTTATCTCCGATTTTTTCATACATTTCCTCTAGCTTATGATTCAGGATTTCCAGCTTTTCATTATTTGCTCTGATCTTTTCACCATTGTAATAAATTTCTGATACATTAACTGCCACTGTCTGCAGATATCCTGCACAATCCGGCTCCTGCAGACGATATTCCTGAAACATCCAGACGGAATCATCCGGAAAATAAAATACATTACTGTCACTGTTTAATCTGCGAAGTCCCTCTGCTTCGGATCCTCCATTTATTACTTTCCGCAATGCCTCATAATCCTGCAGATAGGAGCCTATCATTATCCTGCTCAGTTCATGCATCTTGGTGTTGCATAAAACGATCCTTCCAAGAGGATCCGAAAAACACACCCCACAGGGAACATCATCAACAGCTTCATTCACAGACCAGTAAGACAGAGAATGATGATATCTGCGTCTCTCTCTCCAGATTGCCCAGCAAAGATAAAGCAACAATACCACCATCGCTGCCATCAAAACACTGACCGGACACATCCGGAGCATTAGCTGATATGCGCTTTCCCCCTGGCAATATCTGTGATCATTCATCAGGAACCCCATAAGCATAAAAGAAACTGCAAAAACAGTCACTGCTGTTATAATTTTCTTTTTCCCGTAAAAACAGGTTATCCTGATCAACAGAAGGATCAATTCCAGAATCAGGCAGATTTCAAGAAGGATCATCAAAAAATCCTGCATTGCCATACTGCATTCCGCAAAATCAGTCATCTTCCGCCTCTCTTTCTGAATACGATACATCCGATAAACCATTCGTTTTCATCTTCCTGCTGCACATTTAATTCCGGTCTTTCTGACATTAATCCCCGAAGATCTGCTTCTGCTACAATATGAACCGAGATCCGCAAAGCATCATCGATCTGCGACACACGGTAAAAAACAGACTGCATTGTATCAAACAATCGTTCCACAAGCCATTCAAAGGTATCATAGCATTTTAGTATATCATCTGCATTCAGCTGCACTTCACCATTTTCGACATAATAAGCCGCCCGGATCTTACATAATTTTAAGCTGTCACAGGATTCCGCAAGACTCTGTCTGAGATCCTCCATTGTAAGCAGATTTCCGTCTGATGCATATTGTGTCAATACCAGATTTTTTCTTCTTTTTAAATATGTACCAACAACCACGATCTTTCCCAGGATCCGGTCATAGTGTTCCCTTGACTCCATTCTTTCCAGCTCATCCATCAGCTGTGACAGCAATTCCAGCTGCCCGGCTGTCTGATTCTGTATCATGTTCAGCAATCGGTTCTGTTCTTCTGTTTTTCTCCGCTCAGCTTCTTTCTGATAGGTTTTCTGCAGCAGACGATTTCTGGCAGTCAGCTCCTCCTGCTGTTCCCGGATATCCTGATACTGATCCAGAAGCACCGAAATATCTTCTGACCAGAACAAATGTCCTCCTCTTATAGGAATATGGTTGATCCGGATTCCCTGTTCCTGTACAGCTGATCTGTTTATTACAATTTTACGCAGTTCCGGTGACAGCTCAGGAAAATCACCGGAATGATAATAACGCTGAAAGGAATCATCCGTAATCTCTGCATCCAGTCCTCCGGAGGTCTGGAATAATTCAAAATATCGATTGTTCGTCTGTATCAGGCCGCATAATATACATCCCTGGTAAATTGCCGCCATCAAAAGGCAGCATACCGCTGTCATATCTCCGGCAATTGTTTTGATCAGAGGCAGACGGAGTAAATTCCCGATATTCCATCCTAGAAGCAATATTCCCGGAATAACCGGCAGCCAAAATTGCTTTCTTCCCGGAATCCTGCTTTTTCTGATCAGCATGATTTCCATCCATATCAGGCAAAATATGATCCATCCCTGGATTACTATAAAAAGAATACCATAGCTGTAATCTCTATCTGAAAGCGGCGGCCGCCCGGAAAACCGAAACACCAGCTGATGCAGATCATTTGTAAAAACACTGATGATCAAAACCACCGCAAAAGCAAGCAAGGCAATAATTTTTCTGAATGTTTTCTCTCCATCCTTTTCCCCTAGAAACATCGCTGCTGCCAGTCCAAGGACCGGGATCAGGATCATCGGGATATAATACAGATACCAGCAGATATGTTCTCCAAGCGGATCATGAAAAATATGAAATTTTACTGTCCGTACAAAAAACCAGAAGACCATCAGACAGCCAATTGCAGTCAGACATCTGCGCGTTTTTCTATGCACTACATGCTTTTCCAGATAAATCACCCAGGCACAATACATTCCCAGATAAATACAGTTACGACACTGATCTGCGAGATTTCTCATAAAAATATTTTCCGGTCTTACCAGCCTGCAGAAATACGCCAGAAATACACTTATCAGGATTCCTCCATACGACAGTGCCCTTTTTTTATTGTATGTCATGAAAATTCCTCTCTCATTAATACACCTCTGTGATAAGTATACTATAAAGCTATATTTTATTATATAGTTTTCAGAGAAACCATCCATTCTCAACCCCTGTTATCACAAACAGAGTGAACAATTCTGTCCACTCTGTCTATCATCACTCAAAATGGTCTTGGCTGGCCACAGTATTCGCAAAACCTTCCGGTATTCTCTGCACCGCACTGACATTTCCACAAACCGCCGGGCTGCTGCATTCCGTTGTTCATCTGCATCCCGGGTTGCTGCATTCCACTGTTCATGTTCATTCCGGACTGCTGCATTCCAACCGCATTTGGTGTCAGGGCGGCTATGATCTGATGACCTGTCTGCTCCACTTCCATCAATTCACCTCTGTTATCGCTGCTTATGGAAAAAGTATTCAAACGAAAATCCATATCATCAAACCATGGATTTTTTACCTTAATACGCATAGTATAATCAAATTCATACTTATATACCGGTGGCTGATAGCTTACGGTTTCTCCATCCTTTGTTGTATATGTTTCCTCGTTCTGCTGTCGCTCTACATCAACTCTGCACTGCACAACAGCGGATAAAGGAACTATATCCGGATTTTCATTGACATCCAGCTTCCGTGCAACAGTAAAATTCCCCTTATTGTCATCAATAAAAACATTGTAATTTCTGGTATTGATCTGACGTGTTATACAAAAATCCATTACGGCTTTTTTGTTTTTTTCACGATATTCCAGTTGACGTTTTATATCCTCTACCGTACTGTGTCGCCGGTCTTCAAACCATGGTGACAATTTTTTTGCACAATCCTTACACAGATTTCCGTCATCCAGTTTTCTGTTGCCTAATAAACCTATTTTCTCTCCGCAGATATCACAGATCTTCTTATCAAATAACCCCATACCCAATCCTCCTTCTTTTTATATTTGTGTTTTTGTTTATCTACATTATGCGTGAATGCTTCGCCATTTGCACTAGCATCTCTGACAGTAACTGAATTCATCTTCATATTCAATGTCAGGATCACAAGGCTCGTATCTGAAAATCCTGTCCGTTTCTATATGTTCAGGATATGCCGTATGGGATACTCTCTGCCAGACACAACCGTCCCCATCCCACCTCCACATTCGGATATTCCTCATATCCGCCCACACTCTGTGCGCCTTTCCTCAGATACGCCTTCACCTTTTCCCCATAAAGAAACGGATCATTTCCTTTCACGATCCCCCATTCCATAAGCAGAGCTGCGCTTCCGCTGACAAAGGGTGCCGCAAAGGAGGTTCCGGTGACAGTGGCGTAGCCTCCGCCGGGAACCGGAGCGGAGATGGATACACCGGGAGCTGCGAGGTCAGGCTTCCGGATCGGCAGGAACTGACTTCCCCTTCCGGAAAAATCTGCGTAGGCATTCTGTCTGGAATCATAAGCTCCAACAGAAATAACTTTTCCGGCAGTGGAAGGAATCGTCAAAGTTCCCACAGCCCGCGGAGAATAAAACCCGGTTCCGCGATTCAGTACATTTCCACCCGGCAGCCAGAGGAAATACTGCCCGGAGCGCACACGTTTTCCACTTAAAAGAACTTTCCAGACACCGCTGTCCACATAATTACCCTCAGGAATGAAATCTATGTAGATTTCCTGGGACAGCTGATAGGGACCGGGTTTTCCATAATAGATCAGAAGCTCTGTATTTTCCAGCAGATGCCGCTGTGGCCCCAGCCTTTCATATAATGGACCGATCCGTTCTCCGGACGGACTTTCCAGATAAATTTCCATCTCATCTTCATAATCCTTCCATAACTGTACATTTAATGTGGGCTCAAAAGCTCCCACCGCCAGCTGGATTTCTTCTGTTTTCCCCTGCTGCAGGATTCCTCCTGCATGCCAGGGCTGGCTGCCGTTATTTCCGGTTCCTGTAACGATCACAGTCCGCCCCATGGCCGCAACTGTATCAATATAGTTTTCCAGAAGGGAATCCCCTCTGTGTGTTCATTATAACTAGGGGAAAATTACTGTAAAAAAATTTGCAGTCTTTACACTGCCTGTTTTTCTACCGGATAAGGCGACTGATACTTAAATACAATATCAATGCTCTTATCTCCATTCACAACAATTTTTTCAATCAATTCTGTCACAATTTCTCTTGTCACTTCGGATAATGTTCCATACTTGATAAATTTCTCTATCCAGTTTTCATAAGATTCTTCTGCCTCTCCAAAGCTGTCTTTCTCTTGTTCTGCCAACTGAATCTTCGCCCTGATATCTTTATCCTGCTTTTCATATTCTGCCTTATAGGAGAGATATTCTTCTTTATCCAGAACACCATCTACATAATTTTCGTAAGTTTTCTTTTTATACTTTTGGACAGCCGCAAGTTCTTTTTGTAACCGTTCAATCTGCTGGTCTGCTTCTGCACATCGTCTCTGCACCTCCTTCTTCCTATCTGCTACTTTTAATATTTCATCCTTATCACTTTCTTTCAGTGCCAGTTCCGCTTGTCTTTGGATTTCATTTTTTACAATAGAATCCAATACTTCTTTTTTAATGAAATGAGAATAACAAACTGTGTTTCCTTTTTTGTGATAGGTACCGCACTCATAACCGTCCCGACAAGTAACCCTCTGGAAATTATATCCGCAATCTCCACAAACAATAATTCCTGCGTATGGATTTACCTTTCTCACTTCGCTATTAAATCCCGGTGTCCGTGTTCTTTTCTTCATAAGTTCCTGTACCTGCTCAAAAGTATCTTTGCTAATAATTGCTTCGTGCATTCCTTCCACAATATACTGCTGTTCCTCTGGAATATATTGATACTTTTCCACTTTATAGGATATCTTTTCTGATTTATGCTGTACCATAGCCCCTGTATAAACTCTGTTTCGCAAAATTACATTGATCGTAGGATATGCCCAGCCCTTTGCACCCGCTTTTTCTAATGCATTGGCATATTTCAATCCCTGCACCTTTCTCTTATACTCTGACGGTGTCAGAATTCCTTCCTGATTCAGTTTCTTTGCAATACCATCCCTGGAATATCCTTCCAAACTCATATAAAAGATTCTCCGTACCACTTTAGCTGCTTCTTCATCTACAAGAAAATGATGCTTATCTGCCGGATCTTTTACATATCCATATGGGGCAAACCCAGACATAAACTGTCCCCGTTTCTTCTGGGCGGTCAATGCACCTCTGATTTTCTTAGATATATCACGACTATACATATCATTAAACAACGTCTTAAACTGTGCCAATTCTTCATTACTGTGATGAACAGAATCCACGCCATCCAAAATTGCAATATAACGCACACCCAAAGATGGAAAAACACGCTCAATATAGTTACTGGTTTCAATATGTTCACGCCCAAGCCGGGAAATATCTTTCGTAATAACGCCTTGAATTTTCCCTTTGTAGATATCCTCCATCATCCGCTGAAATTCCGGTCTATTCGCAAAATAAAGCCCCGAATAACCGTCATCAATATAAATATCTGCGATTTCCAGATCCTCTGATTTAGTCACATACTCACGAATCAGTTTCATCTGATTTTCAATACTCTCACTAACTTTATTCTCTCCATCATCCTTCGACAGACGACAATATACACCCATCTGATACATCATATCACCCCATCTTTCTCAAGTATTCTATCTGGTGAACTCTCTACTGAAGCAAACTTAAAATATATATCTATTTTCTGCTCTGGATATACATAAATTTTATCAACTAACTCCACAAGCGCTTCTCTGGTAAGCTGCTTTACCGTTATTCTTCTGCGATTAAAGTGCTCCAACCATATCTTTGTTTCATTGACCGCCGCCCGCTGCCTTTGCTCTTCATGGTTCAGTTCTGATAATTCTTTTTGATATTTCTGATTCTCTGTTTCATACATCTGTTTTAATTCCAGATATTCCTCTTTGGAAAGTACTTCATCCATAAACTGTTCATATGCTCGTTTCCGGTATTCCAGATTTCTTTCTATTTTTGCCTGCAATTTTGCAATTTTACCATCCAGTTCCGGCTGTTTCTGTCTGATCTGAGTTTCCAGATTCTTCATATCCATCTTCATCTGTTTCAATTGCTGGTTGATTGCAAATACAACCAGTTCATCCAGCTTTTCAAATGTAATATGATTCAGCTCACAGTAATTCTGCCCCTGCTTCTGATGAAAACCACACATATATCCGTCATAGTCTTTATGAGATGCCAGATAACGTTTTCGCATGGCTGTTTTACATTTCCCACAAAAGAGCAGTCCCACATATTTATGTGGTTCATTGTTTTTATCAAAATAGGAAACTCTGCGCCCCTTTCTTATTTGCTGAACCCTATCAAACTCTTCTTTAGAAATGATTGCCTCATGTGCATCCGGCACCAGCTCCATTTCTTCCAGGGGAATTGCCTTTTTGTATTTCAGCTTATAAGACGGTCTTTCATGTTTCCGAATCACAACCGCCCCAGTATAGACCGGATTCTTTAAAATTCCACTTACAGTAGACGATGTCCACAGACCTTTTCCCGAATCCCATACATAATTGGTTTTTAAAACTTCCTTTTTATATTTTGCGGGACAAGGGATTTCATCTTCATTCAAAGTCCTGCAAATAACCGTACAGCCAAATCCATTTTGATACATTCTGTAAATTCTTCGAACAACCTCGGCTGCATAAGGATCAATTTCCAGATGATTATGAATTGTTTTACTTTTCACATATCCAAAGGGGGGCTGTTTCGGAGTATATTCGCCCATACTTCTTTTGGTCTGAATCGTTGTCTTAATCTTTCTGGATGTATCTCTCAAATACATATCATTCAGCAAAGTTTTTATTTCTAACATTTCATCATAAGTTCCAACGGCTGAATCATAATTATCCAGAATCGAAACAATCCGAATCTGTTTCTCCGGGAAATATTTGCCTAGATAATAGTTGGTATCAATATGTTCTCTTCCAAGTCGAGATACGTCCTTAAAAATCACCATATTGATAACACCAAGCTCAATATCTGCCAGCATCCTCCGAAATTCAGTTCTTTCAAAATTACTTCCAGAAGCCCCATCGTCTACATAAACTTTTTTCTCTGCAATATCTTTATTCTCTGCAATATAATCTCTTGCCATCTGAATCTGAGAGTGAATACTATTGCTGTATTCACCCTCTTTATTTTGCTCTTCAATGGAAATTCGGCAATAAATTCCTGCCTGATACATTCTATCCCTCTTTTCATCGGTCTTGCGTAGTCATTGTCTTTAATTGTCTTTATTTTACAACAAGAACTTAAGAAAATCAACCTGCAATTTTTCGTTCAGTAAGATTCTGAATGCACTGGATCAATGTCTTTTCCCCATTAAAATGCACTCGAATCTGATATCCTGCATGTTCATAGCTTACATTCTCTTTTTGGATTTCTTTTTTTGTATCCAGAACTTCTACAGAATCAAATAACGTATTCATGCTATATGCCTCCTTCAGCATACAGTTCTCTCTACATCCTATGCCGGCAGGATTGTACAAAAGTTCTGTATGAATTGAATTCGGCTTTCGAAAGCCTGATTACATTCTAAAATTATTCTGCACCAATCACATTGAATTGAAATTGACCGCAGATTGAGTTTTTAAGATTCATTTTCTTCCTATACAGTATCAATTCCTATTGTCCGGAACATTTGTTCGTGTTATAATAAAAAGACTTTAAGAATATAAAACACGAAAACCAAAGGAGGGATTTCTGTTGGAACGATGTGATTTTTCTTCTATTAGCACATGCCTAAAAAATCAAATCAGTGAAAGCAATCAGATGAACCAACCTGATTTTTTATACGAATTATTTGAAGATTTT
This sequence comes from Blautia sp. SF-50, assembly GCF_900101315.1. Lineage (NCBI taxonomy): Bacteria > Bacillati > Bacillota > Clostridia > Lachnospirales > Lachnospiraceae > Blautia > Blautia sp. SF-50. Next base: position 174,170 of record NZ_FMUW01000005.1, on the reverse strand, counting down.
ATGAATGATCCGATAAATGAAGATTTTTCTATGGATAATGGTCTAATTTGCCGCTGGATAACCGGACAAGCAAAAATCAGTCCCAAAATAACCTCATATTATGCAAAACCCAGCAATCAGAAAAAACTGGCAACAACCATTCAGCGGAACTTACTTCCCTTAATGGCAGACTGCAACATGGTTATACAGGACATTTACACGTTATTCATACAGGACGATACGATTTCGGATACAAAAAAGCAGGAACTTGTATCTCTATATAAACCTTCTGATTCAAGGCTGTTGTTTTTAGCAAAAGTACTTTCTTTTGGTATGGAACGGCAATTTATTAAACGTGATACAAGAAATCAAAAACTGATTGCAGGAGGTGTTCTATCTCCGATTGTTCTGGATTACATTATGGACAGCGAAGTCCCAAAACCATGCCGTCATTTTCTAGGAAGAGAAGAAGAACTGGATGAACTCCATACTTTGTTTGAAGAGAACCGACATATATTTCTTTATGGAATTGCCGGAATTGGAAAAAGCGAGCTTGCTAAAGCCTATGCAAAGCAATACAGAAAACAGTACACCAATATTCTCTATATGGAATACACCGGTAATCTATATCAAGATATTGTAGACATGGATTTTATTGATGATCCACCAGAAATCAGTGAGCAGGAACGTTTTCAAAGACATAACCGTTTCTTACGCTCTTTGAAATCTGATACACTGCTGATCATAGACAATTTTAATGTCACATCCACACAGGACAGTTGCCTGTCAGTCGTATTAAAATACCGTTGCCGGGTTTTATTTACAACCAGAAGCCAACTGTCTGAATACTGTAGTTTTCAATTAAAAGAACTGAAAGATATACCCACTCTTTTTCAACTGACATCTGTATTTTATTCAGAAGCAGAGGAAAACCGGGCAATCGTAGAAAAAATCATAGAAACTGTACACTACCATACTTTTGCTGTCGAACTGGCAGCCAAACTTCTGGAAAATGGAATTTTAACTCCAGAGCAATTATTGATAAAACTTCAAGAGGAAAAGGCTTCTCTTCATAATGAAGATAAGATTAAAGTAATGAAAGATGGTCAGAGCAAAAAAGCCACCTATTACAACCATATCCATACCCTGTTTTCGTTATACTCCTTATCACGGAAACAGCAGGATATTATGTGCAATATGTGTTTTATGCCTTCATCTGGTATTTCTGCCCGTATATTTTCCAAATGGCTGGAGCTGCCTACTTTAAATGACGTGAATGATCTGATCGAGACAGGTTTTGTACAGTCAAGTCTCCGGCATACTATTTCTCTGCATCCAATGATTCAGGAAATTGCAGTTTCCGAGACCGCACCTTCTGTTACAAGCTGCCACACGTTATTGGATTCTCTGCAAAAAATATGTTTGATGCATGGCATTGAAGTTAGCTATTATAAAAAATTATTTCAAACAGTAGAAAACATCATGCTTTTCATTGAAAAGGACGATATTCCCCAATACCTGTTATTTTTAGAAGATGTTTTTCCATATATGGAGAAGTACCACTATCAAAAGGGTATGAAAAAAATCATCCAGGAACTACAGCATTTTATAAAAGCAAATACTTACGGGACTGCATCTGACCGTGCCTTACTATTGGATTATCAGGCAACTCTGGAACCCAAAACAGAAAAAGCGATAAAATTAGAAAAAGAAGCACTTGCTCAAATAAAAGAAACCACAAAAGAAAATGCCCACCTGGTTTCCAACCTCCATTCCAATCTTGGAGGGCTTTACCGAATCAACGGACAACTTGATCTCGCTAAAAGGCACATGAAAATGGGTATCTCTCTTTTACAACAATACCAGCTTCTTTATACTAATGACAGTATTCCTCAGATTAATAATTATGCTGTCCTCTTAATTGAAATACAAGAACCTGACCTTGCCCTGTCTGCTCTTCAGAAATTAGCACAGATTATCAAAGAATATAATTCAAACCACTGTTTGGATTATGCCCAGGTACAGGAATCCCTTGGAAGTATCTGCCTGATCACTGCAAATATTTCGCAAGCGAAAACCCATTTTAAAAAAGCCTTGAAAATTTATGAGGATATATGGGCAGACGAACCCGAATTGATTGAAGAAAAATATCAAGCAATTCAAGAATTGTATCCACAAGCTGGAATTGCTCTGGCAAAAAGTATTCTTCTCACCAAGCACTAACGGTTCCTACAAACACTTGTAAAATATATTGCCTCAATAATGTAAACGCCTAGTTTTGAGATACACTCCAAGACTAGGCGCTTGTCCATTTCCATTTTTTCTTAGACATGGAGCGTTTACATAAGGATCACTTTTCTTTTTTTGACACTTTTCGCTCCTCCTATCTCAAATTTTTTATAGTCTAGGTATATTGCCTTCATCAATGCCTGAGAACTTGTAAATATGCTCCTCTGCTTGTTCAATATGTAATAAAAGCAAATGCTCCGCCTATAGTGAATTCTCCTTTTATTATAAAAAGCCCACTTAATATATATAATAACGCATTTACAACCGTGTCTATTACTACAACACTGACAGTACTATATTCATCTAGCATTGCGTTCTTTTTATATGAATCCATCAAATCTTTTTGCAGACCTTCAAATTGAGATTTTTTTACCTGAAACAGATTCCAGAGCTTCATTTCATGAATTCCATTTATACACTCGGCAAACCAACTCATAAACTTTCGTTTATCCTCAATCCACTGTTCAAACACTTCCCGTTTCTTGTTTGCACAATAGGACACTATTATAAATTTCAGTGGAATAATTGCTTCTATCAATATTGCTAATTTCCAGTCTAATAAGGACAGCCCAACTACTCCTCCTATTATTTGGAGAATTGATGATATAGAAAACTGAGTAATCTGATCCACAACAGATGACACATTATCAATATCCATACCAATTGTATTTATAATCTCTGCACTTCCTCTTTCAGCAAAATACTGTATTTTCATCCTATTGATTTTCCAGTAAGTCTTTTTATAGAGAGAATGTGTAAACTGATTATGTACATTTGAAAATAATTTTGTTTGGATTATATTTAACTCTTGCTGGGTTAAAGAAATTATTATTAATATAACAGAAAATAAAAGAATGTATTTCATGTTTTTCTGCAATATACCACAATCTGTTATTTGTCTTATAAGCAGTGGGTGTATAAACGTTATGAATGATGAACCCAAAAGGCAACAGATAATCCCTGGAAAATACTTTTTATATTCACACAACATTTTACAAATTCGATACCATGTTTTCCCATTTTCTCTCATATCCAATTGCCATCCTCACTATTCGTTAAGCAAAATATTGACAAACAAGCTCATATATATCCTCTATATTGTAAGTTATTCCTATTCGATCTTCTGCATACAATTCATACATATTATTTTTACGCACAATATACATATCTATATCTGATGCCTTACTACTTTCAAATATTTCTTCCTCTTGATTCAAAAGAATAATATCAGGTTCATAAGCTATATATACTGTATAAAGGATATCGTTCAATGACTCATTGGAATCGTCATAATATTCTAAAGGAATTACATTTTCATCTAAAGGATTTTTCTGCAGATTTATTGCGTAATAACCGTTCTGACTAAACATCACTTTTAGCTGTATCATTTCCTCGTAATCTAAATCAATACCGGCAATTACCGGTATCTCTATATTGGTTTTATCCCTTATTACATTTTCTAGTATATCCGGATAATCAGATTTATGCGTTGCTATAGTCATCAAAAAGTCCATAACATCATCAAATCCTGCTGTGGGCTTTCTGTTTAAATATGTAGCAATATGTCCAGTGACAACAGGAGCCGCATAACTATTGGCTTGATTTACGATCCCATTCCACGAAAAATTTGCTATAATAGAATTCTCAATATTATAACCTTTTTGTTCTTGAAACAGAATTTGACCATTTCCCAAAAGACCATAACGATCCTGCCTGACACCAAAAACACCTGGATATGCAGCTGGATAAGTCTTTATATTTCTGTTATGATATGCTGCTACTATAATCGCATCAGCATCAAGTAATCTTTTTATTTGAATCCATAAGGGTTTAATATCAAAATAATTGATTGTTCCAAGACTCATGTGAATTAACTTTATTTTATTTTGAATACACCATTCCAAAGCTTCCAGCAAAACTGTGATCTGTGTTGTTCCTGCAGAGTCAGTCACATTCAAGTCCCATAATTCTATATCACTACATATGCTTGTGATAATTCCGACGCATACAGCGCCATGGAATGATTTATCGTCTTTATACTCACTTGGATCGCATTTAGAAGCCAAAAAAGATTTATGAACAATCCTTTGATTCCTGTTATTTCTCATATGATAAGGTATACCGTTATCAATCAATGCGAGCTTAATCATTTGCACTATTCCTATTCTTACCTGTTATATATCCAAGCCAAATATCGCATATTTATTATTCTCATGATAAACCTTGTAATTCTATGGTCAATAAAAATTCAAGTGTCGCTGAACCCTAATATGCTTCTCCAATCACACTGCCATCATAAGCATTGATCACATAAGAAAGCTCCTGTAGAGAATTTCCACCAATACTTTCCCTGACAGTAAAAATCCATGCTGGAACCAACCATGCGTGTTTCGGCTCCTGATAGGCTGTGGTATAAGTATACTGCAATTTTGCGTTTACCACATCATACTCCAGTGCGGTAGTGTCGTTGGCAGACTGGCCTTTTCCGGAATACCAATAAAAAATCTGATCTGTCAGCTTTGCCTGTATTTTTTCAAAAGGCAGAAGCTTTGTATTTTCCGTCACCGTACAGACTTCTTCCGATATCCCATCCCATTTAAAATATTTAATTCCTTCCTCTGTTATCAGAATAGAGATTGTTTCTACCTGGAACGGAGGCACATAACTATCCACTGTTTCTTCCGCAACCACGCCATCAGGAACTGAAGTAATACCCTCTACACTTTTCGAAAAACAATACAGATATCCCGGTAATCCTCTATCCAGATCTCCCTGCCACAAAGCATCACTACCAAGTCCCAGACCATTGCGCTCTGAACATGCGCCATTCGGGAACCACACGGTACGATCAGAATCTACAAGGCCCATTCCATCGATACCTAAATCCTCTAAAACTTGTTCTGCCTGTTCCTTTCCATCTTCCTCTGTAAAGGTGATCTTGTCCATGCACTTTCGATACGCATCTGCCAGTTCATGAAATTTCTCTGTATAGCCGTTGGTATCCATGCCAAAGCTACTGTAATACTCACTCTGCATTTCCTCAGTTTCTATTGTTTCTTCTTCTATAAAATTAGAACCCTCCATCCAGAGAAAACTACTGTCATTGTCAATTTCCTGATTATACCGCTCTGCTTCTATATATGCCTTCCTGTCCTCGCCCACATCTGCAGTAAAATAATCCTCTGTATCTGTGTTTTCCAATTCAGTACTCATCCAACTCCGTGCCGCTTCCACACCGTGATCCTCTGTTTTTTTTTGAAATTTTATCTCCATCTTTTCCGGTGCAGACGCTTCATCCGGTGCAAGCTCCATCCCCTCTCGGGTTGCGTTTTGAATCCCTGCAATCGATGTAGAATATGCTGATTGCAAGTAACTTCCTTCCTTGCTGGAAATCCTGTCTAACACTTCCTGATACGCATCCTTTGTCACCATCTGTGGCATATATAGTTCCTCACCGTCCGTAAAATAATCAATCAATCCATTCAGTTCTTCCTGCGTTAACTCGTGATTTTGCATCTCTATGACTGGAAGATTGCCAATGCTTTGTTCGCCCAACTTAATATCTGCCTGGATAACCACACGGTCGTTGCTTTTCTTTTCTTCAAATTTCCAATGCGTTGGAACATTTGTCTCTCTCTTTTCTCCTTTTTTAAGAGGTTCACAGACAGCCGCCTCGCTAATCCCATCCACTTTGCTGACTACCGAACTCTCCTCTGGTGTTTCCTGACAGCTGGAAAGAATAATACACAACGCACCTACCATAATTGCTAGAACACTTTTTTTCATTTTTCCTCCATATATCTTATAGAATTGTCGCTTTTTCACGAAACTTCAATTATAAACTCTTTAACTTATAAATACCTTCCTGACACTATTAACGTTTTCGTATATTTTTTAGAAACAGACTACCTTATTTATTTTGGAATTTGCGCCAAACAATATGCACACATTCTCAAATTCCAACATCCTAAACATTTTTCTTTAATCATCTTACCATGGTTAAGTAGGAAACTCATTTTATCAAAATCAAATCCCGAATCCAAACTTCCGATGCACATTTCTGAATCTTCTTCCGAAACTCTTTCACATGGAAAAAATTCACCTTTTGTATCCACAAATAGTCTTCTAACTGCAGGAATGCATGGACCACCATGATGTGTTTTTTTGCCTTCAGCAACATGACTATGTAGCTGTTCATATAATAACTCAATATCTTGCAGTTCTCTTCGCAACAATCGACTTTGTGCATCCCATTTTCGCTTCTCTAATACAGATAAAATCATCTTTATATATGCTAGTCGATGTACTCTGAAATTTTTTTGTGTTATGCGCGACAATGTCTCATCTTTTAAACCAACTGGATTTACATAATTGAAATTCACTGTCCCTGCTTCAAACAGCTCTTCTTCCGAATAAAATCGATATATATTTTCAAGATCTGATGAAGAACTAATAACACAATTAAACAAAACTTTTGAATAGTACTCTTCATTGTAAGCTTTCAGTCTACTCAAATTTTCTAAAATAATGTCAAATGAACCTTTTCCTGTTTTAAATCTTCGATTTATATCGTGACTTTTCTTATCACCATCAAGGCTAATCATAAGATTAAACTCATATTTTACCAAAAATTCTATGACATCTTCTGTCATTAAAGTCCCATTAGTCGTCATAGTAAAAAGAATTTTTTTATCCCCTTTACGTTGTAAAATATAGGAAACACATTTCTTAATCAATTCAAATTCCAGAAGAGGCTCACCCCCATAAAATGATAATGCAAGTTGATCCGCTTTTTCGCTTCTTTTCAAATAAAAGTCTATTGCTTTTTTGGCTGTCTCGAAATCCATCCTATTTGACGTATGGGAACGATTATAGTAGTTTCCAGAATATGCACAATATTTGCATCTCAAATTACACTGCTGAGTTACCTGCAAAATCAGATTGCCCATATAATGTTCTGCCAACAAATGTAAGTTTTCTGTCTCAGGATGCTCAATTTCTTCTATCGCAGTCTCACGCAATAATCCGCTTTTCACAAACCGTCTTAACACTCCATCAGGAACCAATTTTGTCTTTTCCACAGTTTTTAATATCTGATATTCTTCATCATTCACCATAACTACAGAATCCAAAGAACGATCATAAAAATATTTCTGCATTGGTGTTTGAATGCATTTAATTAATACCTTTCCCATATTCTTTCCCCCGTATTTTTATTTTATCTGCGTCAGGACACCTGCATCCATCTCACAGATCGTATCGCAGAGCCATTCGATCTCCAGCATGTTATGTGCTGCGATAAGAATAGTCTTCCCTCGTTCCTTTAATCCCCGCAAAAGCTCGCAGACCTCTCCTGCCCCCTGCTTGTCCAGACCATTAAAAGGCTCGTCCAATATCAAAAGCTCCGGATCTTCCATGATTGCCTGTGCGATACCAAGACGTTCACGCATTCCAAGAGAATACTGTCCTACCTTCTTTTTAGACAGAGGATCAAGCCCTAGGGCACGCATCGTCGCCCTCACATCGTCATCGGAAATACGGTGTTTCAGAGACGCCAGTCTCTTTAAATTCGCAAAACCGCTGAGATCCAGAAAGAAGCCAGGGTTTTCAATGATAATGCCTACGGAATCTGGAAAGTCCAGCTCCTTCCCGATCTGTTTTCCCCCTACGAGCACTGTGCCGCTCTCAGGTTGTAAAAATCCACAGATGCATTTAAACATTACGGTTTTCCCTGAACCGTTAAACCCCATAATCCCATGAATCTTCCCTTTTTCAAAATCATGGGTAATGTTCTTTAATACTTTTTCTTTTTGAAAGGATTTTGTCAGTCCCTTCAACCTGATTGCATATTCCATTTTGCCCTCCATTTATTCGTTTGTCTGCGTAAAAGAGAAATTATAGCCCTTAATTCGGACGGCTGACAAGCCGATCAGCGCTATGATTAATATTGCAAATATGAACATGCTCATCCCGATCCCTGGCAGGTAATCATAACCAAAGCTGTGCATGGGAAAGGTAGCTTGGTTCAACGGAGACAGCCAGCCGCAGAACACGTTCGCCCTATATTCCTGACTTTCTGTAAAATGAAACAGTTTCCGGAAAACATCTGGGTTCAGCAGGAGCCCATACAGACTGACTGCAAAAGCACCGATCACCCCTGCCATATTTCCCGCAGCCAGATTTAAAAACAACATGAGAACTGCGATAAAAAGAGTATATAAAAGTACAAGTCCAAACACTATTGCTGCGCACATATAAGGAGTTGAGCTTTCCATTGTTTTTATGGAAACAGGAACGGTTATGCTCTCCCCACCGCCATAGCCCAACATTGCCGCTGTTTCGCTCCACACATTTCCCGTAAAGGAAAAGGGAGCTCCCATAATTCCAAGCATCACAGCCAAAAAAATATTATAGATCACAGTCGCCAGGATCACATAGATAATCTGACCCGCAAGCCATATCTTCCGTTTTGTGCGTACAAGCCAATACGGAGTTGCCTGACTGATAAATGGCATGTCCGCAAAGAGCAGGATTAAAAGCAGGGAGGACAGCATAACAGAGGATGCATCCCCATATGTCCAAATAAACGGCTCGAATACCTGAAGGATTGTCTCATATTTTATCGCATGGGAAATAATCTGATCCGACAGCATCAGACATAATATAGCTGCCAAAATAAAGGTCATCCAGATCCTCGGACTTTTTTTCCATCCATAGAAATTCTGGCCTGCAATCCAAAAAGCCTGTTTAATATCACGCATACCGCAACCTTCTTTCTATTGCGCACATAAAGATCAGTGCCGTTAAAAAACTTCCAACCGCTAATATAGCAATGCAGAAGATATCATTGTAGTAAATAGACGCCGCCCAATAGCGGGGACTCAGAAAGAATGCTTTTTGATAGTAACGCTCCTGAAATACGGTCAGGACATAATAAAGAATAAAAGGAACGGCATAGGACATATAGCGATTTTTTGTTATGACAGCCGACGTACCGCCAATTAGCGCCCAAAAAGCGCCATTTAAAAACAATCTCAGAAAGCTTACCGCCGTTCTGCCCACAAGCACTGCCATCTCATAATTTCCGTCAATCAGAGAAGGATACTGACCGAACCTCAGTATACAGATTACAAGAAGGAACACCATGGCTAAAAAAGCTGTCAAACCTCCGGAGACCAACAATCCTGCTGCTTTTCCTACGAGATACTGTTTTCTCCCTGAACGGATATAACTGAACAGAAAAAAACGACTGTGCAGCTCAGCCTCCGTATTCTCTCCACCCGCAAAAGCAACGGCAATGGGAACAAACAGAAGCATATTAACGCTGTTCATACAATAGGTGTATGCTACGAACCAGCCTGGTCCTTCTGCAGATCCGCCTGCATTTATGATCTTCTGCAACATCTCATGCTCAGACATCAGGGTAGCCGAAACGATTAGAAAAATCCCCAAAATAAAGCGAATGCTTCGAATATTGTTTTTTATGTCCGTTGCCAACACATTTCTCATACGCTTTTCTCCTCACTTCAAACAGCTATAGACTTGATTTTTTTATTTTTATAAAATCCTAGTTTTTTGCAATAATATCACTATTTGTATAAAACTACACTCCTTATCAAACAACAGTTAAGGACTTGCAAAAACTGTTGTTCCTACTGAAAGCATTGCAACAGCTGTAAAAATTGATAATATTTTAAATTTTCTATTATTCTAAGTTCTACAAATACATAAGCCGCCAGTTAAGTACGATTAGTTTTATTATAATTCAATAAATTCCATCCAACTTTCCACATTTTATTGTACAATTTTACCATTTATATAATAACATGTCAACATTTAATGAACGTTTATAACAAAAAAATGCAGGGCTATAAAAAACTAAAGAAATTGCTCTATTTTACAAAATTATATCCTATTTTTCAATTCCAACTCAATTTTCCCTCAATGTCTTTTTCCTCCAACTTTCGTATGCTTATCTCACAGCAAAGCAGTACCACACCGGTACAGCCTGCTGAATTAATCAATACGAAAATGGAGGTGTTTTTTATGCGAGAACTCAGAAACACAAAAATCATTGCTGTAGATCACGGCTACGGCAACATGAAAACAGCAAATACCGTCACACCAACCGGAATCAAAGCCTATGAAACAGAACCCATCTTCACCGGGAATATTCTGGAATATAACGGCATTTACTACCGGATTGGCGAAGGACACAAAGAATTTATCCCAGATAAAGCTATGGACGAAGAATATTATCTTCTAACTCTCATGGCGATTGCAAGGGAACTGAATGTCTTTTCCATCCGTGAAGCAGACGTTCATCTGGCTGCCGGGCTTCCTCTGACATGGATCAGAAACCAGAGAGAAGATTTCCGTTCCTATCTGCTCCAGAATCCAGAAGTCCATTACCGATTTAACAGCAAAGAGTATCATCTCCGTTTTGTGGGATGCAGCCTTTACCCGCAGGGATATCCGGCTATCGTAAACCGACTTGGAGATTTCAAGGGGACAAATCTTCTTGCAGATATCGGCAACGGAACCATGAACATTCTGTATATCAATAATAAGAAAGCACAGGAAAGCCGGTGCTGGACAGAAAAGTTTGGCGTAAACCAATGCATGATTGCCGCTAAAAACGCTGTTCTGGACAACTTCGGAGTAAAGATTGAAGAATCTACCGTAGAGCAGATTCTGCGGTTTGGAACCGCTGACATTTCAGCGTCTTATCTGGATTGTATTACTGCTGTTGCCAGACAGTATGTCACAGATATTTTTGCCACGCTCCGCAAATATGAATACAATCCTGGCCTGATGCGCCTGTATGTGGTCGGAGGCGGTGGATGCCTGATCCGTAACTTTGGAGCGTATGACAAATCACGAGTTACCATCCTTGATGATATCTGTGCCACTGCCAAAGGTTATGAATCTCTGGCTTATATGAGCCTGAAAAGGAGGGGATAAGCCATGCAGAACCATATCCGCAACACAAACCTGCGATTTAATCTGGACAAAGACCAGCAGCGGAGAGCCTGGGAATATTTACAGACGATGGACAGACAGAATTTTAAATCTTACAGCCAGGTAATCTCCCTTGCACTGGTCGATTATTTTGACCGCTACTACCGCACTCAGGCTGATCCCTATCTGGAAACAAGGGAACGGGAAGAACTTTTTGTGAAACAGATTGTAGAAGCAGTAGAACACAGCCTGAAACAGTCATTGCCGATTTTTCTGTCCGGGCTGACTGCAGGCATGTTGGAAAGGGAATCCCCCATCAGGATGCCCTTTCCAGCTCCTGAAAAAGAACAGCCGGATCGTGATATAGACTGGGATTTTCTTGGAGAATAAACCATTGTGATTGGAGGTGAACACATGACGGACTTTCTGACAGCAGACACAAGCCTGCCATCTTATATGATGTTTCCCCGTTTTCTTCTGGACATGGAAATAAACGAAACTGCCAAAATGCTTTATATGATCCTGCTCGACCGTGCAAGGCTTTCCCAGAAAAATGAGGGCTGGTCAGATACAAATGGTCATGTGTTCCTCTACTTTACGATTGAAGCACTGGCAGAAGTTCTCCACAAAAGCCAGATGACGGTGAAAACTGCTCTGGCAGTACTGGAAAAACAAGAGCTTATCTTCCGAAAACGGCAGGGACCCGGACACCCTAATCGGATCTATGTAAAAATCCCGAAAGAAACCCTCAGCAATACAGACAGAATTCTTTCCTCAAGACAGACAGAAAACTGTCCTATTGACAGACAGGATTCTTTCCCTGATACAGACAGAAAACTGTCCAGTAATAAGAAAGAGATAAAAAAGAACCATTTAACAATAAGAGGGAGTAAAGAGCCACGCTCACCCTATGGAACATTTCAAAATGTTTTTCTGTCAGAGACGGAGCTGGAAAATATCCGGCAGACAATCCCTGACTGGCAGGACTATATGGAACGCTTATCCGGTTATATGGCTTCTACCGGAAAGCAATACCAAAACCATGCAGCTACCATCATCCGTTGGGCAAGACAGGATCATCCTGTTTCCCGGCAACGAAATTATGAAAGTGAGGAATACGAAACATTATGACAACATTTACAGAAAAACCAACAGCTATCACACCAAACAGAGAGCTTCAGTCTGATGAATATTTTAACGAAACAAATCACCTGATCTACTGTTCCAAATGCAATACGCCAAGACAGTGCAGGCATGAATTACAGGGAAAGGTTCTTATTCCTTCCATCCGCTGTAAGTGCCAGCAGGAGATCTTTGAACAGGAGGAAGCCCAGAGAAAACTTCATGAAAAGCAAATGGAAATAGAGCATCTCAAAACCAGCGGCTTACAGGACAAATCACTTTATGACTACACCTTTGCCAAAGATAACGGCAGCAATCCGGAAATGAAACTTGCACACAATTATGTAAGTAACTGGGAAGAGATGAAAGCAAACGCTTCCGGACTTCTCATCTGGGGCGATGTCGGTACTGGAAAATCTTTCTTTGCAGGCTGCATTGCCAATGCCCTTCTGGAAAAAGGCGTCCCGGTACTGATGACCAACTTTTCCCGGATTCTGAATACCCTTACCGGAATGCATTTTGAAGACAGGAATCAGTTCATCCACAGCTTAAACCGCTACAGCCTTCTGATCATTGATGACCTCGGAATTGAACGGAACTCTGACTTTGCACTGGAACAGGTATTCAATGTGATTGACAGCCGTTACCGCAGTAAAAAGCCCCTGATCATAACAACCAATCTCACTTTATCAGAGCTGAATAACGCCGCTGATATCGCACACAAGCGAATTTATGACCGGATTCTGGAGAGATGTGTTCCCATCCGTATCAATAACCGGAATATCCGTCAGGACAATGCAACAGCTAATTTAAAAAAAACGAAAAAAATTCTGTTAGATAATCACACTTCAAACCAGAGTTGAAACAAAGCAGCATCGCACAATAACTATTTTTCACTGACAGTAGTACTACTTTCTTTTCTTATTTATCACCAGAGACATGCCACTGTCAGTTATCTAAAACTATAGTACTAAACCACAAGATTTTAAAACTAAATCGCCCGGATACGGGCATAAAAAGGAGGTGCCAGATATGGCAAATAAAAGAATTATGACACCAGAAGAAAAAGTGCTTTTACAGGCAAAACACAGACTGGAAGAAATCGAAGCAAGAAACCGTAAAAAGGAACGTAATGCCAGAACACGCAGATTGATTCAAGAAGGAGCGATTCTGGAAAGCATTGCTCCACATATTAAAGAAATGGATTTAGATACCCTAAAGCGGGAGCTGATGCTCCGGCTAAGAGGAATGTAAATACACAAGTTCTACTCCCGAAGGGCGCACTTACTCACCACCCGATAAATCGGGCGGTGGTATCCCCTACGGGGCTCGTGCGCTCTGCCGAGGGCTATCCGCTGTTGCAGGCAACATCGAAAGGAGGTGCCAGATATGGCAATTTATCATATGCAAGCCAAGGTCGTCAGCCGTGGTTCCGGGCGGTCTGCTGTCGCTGCATCTGCTTATATGAGCTGTAGCCGCATATACAATGATTACGATGGCATCCAGCATGACTACACCCGAAAACATGGACTGATCTATCAGGAAGTAATGCTTCCCCCTATGGCTCCGCCTAAATGGAAAAACCGGGAGCAACTCTGGAATGCTGTAGAAGCTGCTGAAAAAACAAAAGACAGCCGACTGGCAAGAGAATTTGTTGTCGCACTCCCTATTGAGTTGGATAAAGACAGCAATATTTCTCTTCTTCAGAATTTTATTCAAAAGAATTTTGTAGATATGGGAATGTGTGCCGATTTCGCCATTCACGATACAGATGGTCACAATCCCCATGCACACATTCTACTTACTGTCCGTCCATTAAACGAAAACGGAACATGGCAGTATAAAACCGAAAAAGAATATCTATGCATCAAAGATGGAGAGGAAAAGGGATTTACTGCTTCTGAATTTAAGGATGCTCAGAAAGAGGGCTGGGAAAAACAGTATCGTTATAAAGCTGGGAAAAAGAAAGTATATCTGACTCCCTCGGCAGCACAGGAGAAAGGTTATGAACGTATCGACAAACATCCAAAAAGCACCCGGTATGGCAGACAAAACCCGATTTCCGAACAATGGAACAGTGAGGAACAGCTCTGCCTCTGGAGAGCAAACTGGGCAGATGCCGTAAATAAAATGCTTGCCCTTAATCAGATAAATGCCGCCATTGATCACCGCAGTTTTGCAGCTCAGGGAATCACTGAACAGCCAACCATCCACGAAGGCTACATTGCCCAGAATATGGAAAAGAAAGGCATGATAGCAGACCGGTGTGAAATCAACCGTCGGGTTCGTGCGGATAACAGAATACTACGGGAATTAAAAACACAGATAAAAAAATTGGTTCAAGCTGTCGAAAAATCTATTCCGGTAATTGCAGAAACATTAGAAGCAATCCGCAATCATATGATTTTTACACAATATCATTTACTTCATAATGAAATGCAAAAAGAAGTGATCCATGACTGGATGCAGCATTTTCGTCCTATCCTAAATAAATATGATACCATTAAGAAAAAGCTCAAAGCGAAAGTTACTGAAAAGAAAGAACTAAATGTGCAAAAAAGTAAAACCAGTATTCTAAATCCTTTCCAGCATATAAAGTTAAACCAGCAGCTTACAACCGTAACAGAAGAAATCGAGGAACTGAAATCTGCCAAAGAACAGCTGCTGTTTCAGGCTGAATGCTCCACAGAGAAAGATATGGCGAGCCTTTCCAGAAAATACGACCAGATGGATAAGAATCTGGATATTCTCGATTCTCAGGATATGGCTCTCAAAGAGCAGCTTGAAAAAGATGCTGTCGCTTTCCAAGAGGAAAAACTCCGGCCTAAACCAGAGCAATATACAGAATTACTGGATGCCAGAATCCAGATACGACCTACTTTCCGAGAGAAACTGATTGAGCAGCTCAAAGGTACTTTTGGTGAATATTATGACTATCACTATCGTGATATCGCAACCCATGAAGTGGATGATCTCAATATGGAAGATCCCTATAGCTTCTCTCATCGTACCTGGGAACTTGAATATCAGAGGAAACAGGAATTGCAAAAAAAACATCCTGTTCAATCCAGGCAAAAATCGCACAACACAGAACTATAATGTTTAAACTACTAATATAAAAAATATCCCGTTTTCTCAAAACAGTTATATTGCTTCATCCCAATAATTCACAAACTGCTAACCACCGAGCAAAAGTGAGGCACAAAGTGCGTAAGCATAATTTGATTTCTTTCCGCTTACGCACTCTCTTTTTATCTTGAGCAAAAAATTCCTACTTTGTAAAGCCAACAAATGGGGTTTGGGGGGCTCCCAAAGTGCGTTTGGATATCCAAACGCTATGCTTGCAAAACCAGTTCCACTAATTTCCCTCGATACTCCCTTCTTCTAAAATCAATGATAATTATAACATTGCCAATTTTGTAAAGTAATAATCAACTTAAAATATAGACGACAAACAATAAAACCATGATACTGTTACAAAAAACAGTAGCATGGTTTCTTTATATTTCATTATAGATTTTCTCTATCTATCATATTTTCTATTGTTTCTGAGAAACAACACTCTTTCAAATCAATACTTTTGTCCATCTTCACAAGATTTGTATATTTCTCATCTGTATAGTGTTTTGATATTACAGCAAATACTTTATATGTAGGCTGTGCTGTTACATCTCTGATGTCCTTTTTCAGCAATGTGTTCGGTACATTTAATTTCGTATTTTTATCTTTTACGAAGCCAATACAACCACATATATTCCCGGCAGCTTTTTCTGTATATAATTTCGGTCCTCGATCTGTAAATTCTCCTATCATTGTTACGTTTTTCTTAATAAGCATCATACGTTCCAATATATCCAATTTTTGCCCCGTAGAGCCATCTTTTGCAAAAACAAAATCATTTTCTGTTAATCGCTTATCCAGGCATTTCTGGTAAAAATGAATTGCAGAAGCTGTCTCTTTTTTATTCAATCGAACTCCTGTCAAATGTAAAAAATTGTATCTATGGAAAACAACTTCATATCCCTGTACAGATGACAAAATCTTATTACTTTCCTGTAATTGCTCATTCACCTCTTTCGGTAAGCCATATAGGAACAAAACCTTCTGATCCTCAAGATGTTCTTTATATAGTTGTGCCGCTTTTGTCATAATCTGAATTGCACGTCTTTTGTCCATAACTTAATCCTTATCCCATAAAATTTAGAGAAGGGAATGTTCACGCCGCAGCACTAAACATTCCCTTCTCATGGTTGATTTTTCCGTTGTCTGCCAACCTCCAGCACCTTCGTCTGGAAAATATCAGGTTTTTCCGTTGCCTGCCAACCTCCGACACCTTCGTTCGGAAAACGTATCAGATTTTAGGTGTCAACCCACCGCTGATGCACAGCTTTTCTAATTACATTTTACACGAACTATGTGGAAAATGCAATTACAATTTTATCTTATGATGCCCTGCTACATTTTATACACTATTTATCTTACATTTCATTCTTGATAAATTATCTCTTTATCCACAATCTCCCTCGCACATACTTGTATATTGTTCATTCTTCCTATCCATTCCAAGACATTTTCCACCTTTAGCTGTTCTGTAATGCCTTGTGCCTGTTTCATCTGTTCTACAAGTCTTTCAAAGCGTTCCTGTGCCTGTTCTTCTATATCAGCCAAATAACCATTCAGCCTGCCGCTTGTAAGCATATTCAGATATAGCAATCTGCGGTATTCCTTCAAATACCGCAAATGTCTTTGTCCCCATACACCGACAACCCTTTGTTCTTCTTCCTTCGGTAAGGTAAGAGCAGGGATAAGATAATCCCCATGTCTGATATAAGTACCGCCCATCTCTTCAAAAATTGTTTTCTTCATTGTCTGTTCTACCTTTCTTATCGTTCTCTATTCATAGATTTTCTTTACGACCGTTCCAATTTTACAGTAACAATAATTCTTCAATTTTCAGTTCACATTGCCCCTCCCGAAGAAGTATGATAGAATAATTCTATTAAATTGAATCGGAGGTGCCACATGGCTATCAGTTCCAACAATATTCAGGTCTATACTACTTTGTCCAAAGAACTGGTTGCTGAGATTGATAAGGATGCAAAAGCGAACTATCGTACACGTTCCCAGCAGATTAACATGATCCTGACCGAGTATTATAAGACTCAAACAACAACCAAACATGAATCCGAGTAAAACACTGAATTGCCTGAAAACACAGGAAATATCAGTGTTTTCTTATGTTTTCCCTTAATTATAAGGTTCATGTGTTCATTATAACTAGGGGAAAATTACTGTAAAAAAATTTGCAGTCTTTACACTGCCTGTTTTTCTACCGGATAAGGCGACTGATACTTAAAT
>NZ_FMUW01000005.1:0-156451 GCF_900101315.1 Blautia sp. SF-50 | reverse complement strand
CAACCAAACATGAATCCGAGTAAAACACTGAATTGCCTGAAAACACAGGAAATATCAGTGTTTTCTTATGTTTTCCCTTAATTATAAGGTTCATGAGAACCATAATTATTCCCAAAGCTGACGTTTATAACGATCGGTTTTCTCATCTTCACTGCCTGCCGTATCAGGTAATCAATACCCTCCATCAGCTCCGTTGTCCGCGGAAATGAATTTTCCCGTGGATTTCCCATTTTTACCACCAGAAGATCACTTCTATACGCAACGCCTCGATTCACTCCCTCCGATGCTCTCCCATTTCCTGCTGCTATTCCAAGAACTGCTGTTCCATGTCCGCTGAAATCCCCAGACGGAACAAGGCGCCTGCCTTCGGTTTCCCCGAGTGTAAGCGCCTCATCAATTTCTTCCTTCGTATATTCAGTTCCTGATACATAGTTTTCCGGTGGATTTCCAGCTACACTCTGATCCCACAGTCGCAGGATCCGGGTACTTCCATCCTCATTTCTGAAATCCGGATGGAAATAGTCCACTCCAGAATCCACAATACCCACCAAAATCCCCTTGCCGGTTAAGCCATCGGCTCCATTCTGCACCGGCAAAATGCAGCTTGCCTCCCGCTCTTCAAAGGTCTCAAAATAAAGTCTCTTGGGCTTTTCTATAAACTCGATCTGCTCTCTGACTGAGTATGTAGCAATTTCCGTTTCCGGCAATGTCACTACTGCATAGCCGCCAAGCAGCGGGACCACCTGGATCCTCTCACCACCAAGTCCGCTTTCCGGACCGCTGTACTTCACGATCACATCCCACAGCCTGGTGGTGGGATCATATCCCACATTCAGATTTTCCGATTTTGCCCGTTCCTGCGGCAGGGCATTCATGGCAAGATTAAGTAGATTCTCTAATTTCTGGTCTGGCATAAGGCTTTCATTTCCATTGATACATTTTTTTTATTATATGCAACGCCTTCGTTTAAAGCACCAACCATCTGTTCCAGCATTTTTCTTTTAATTCCGGGAACGAAGCTTAACAACTGACGAAGCGGCATTCCTTCCATCATCGCAGCCATCATTTCCTGATTATTTAAAAAGACCCTTGGTTTTTCTGTCAGCGCATTTATTTTGCGCTGCAAGCTGAAGGAAGGTAAAAAATTGCTGCAATACACTAACAAATCCATCAGTACGATCAGCACCTTTTATGCCTCTTCAGCCAAACAGAAATCCGTGATCTCATCCGATAATATTATGCTGTTGCTTTTTTATTATCTGTCTTCTCAAGCAGTTTCTTCACGCCCTGGATTGCTACCAGTACACCAAGGATCAGCAGTAATACTGCAAATACAAGCTGTAAGGTGTTTCCAAGATCCAGCCCTGTTGTTACCAGTGCCTTTGAAAGCTTTGTGATGGTCATGCCAAGTGCTGTGAAGGTAACTGCCATCATGAATACCATCGGGATCCAGAGCATGCAGCCCTGACGTTTTGTTTTCTTTAAGAATACTGCACAGGCTACAAGAGCGAGTACAGATAACAGCTGGTTTGCGGAACCGAACAGCGGCCAGATTTCTGCATAGCCGACCTTTGTAAGCATGTAGGCAAGTACCAGTGTAATGACTGTTGCGAAATATTTATTTGTTACTACCTTCAGGAACGGGCTCATGTTTTCCTCATCTGTATCAGAATCAAGGAAAAATTCCTGGAATGACAGACGTCCGACTCTGGCTACAGAATCAAGAGAGGTCAGTGCAAATGCGGATACAGCAAGGTTGATCAGAGTAAATACCAGTGAATGCGGAAGGCCAACTACAGAAAGGAAGTTTGCGATAGCACCTGCAAAAATCTGCGGCTGTGTTGTAAGTCCCTGTGCTGCTGCTTCACCATCTGCAAAGGATGCAACTGCGATCAGTGCGATGATGGCAAGCATACTTTCCATCAGCATTGCTCCAAAGGAAACAGGGAGCATGTTTTTCTCATTTTTGATCTGCTTGGATGCAGTACCGGAAGATACCAGTGAATGGAAGCCGGAAACAGCACCGCAGGCGATGGTTACAAACAGGATCGGGAACATATACTGTCCGTCTACGTTAAAGCTTGTAAATGCCTTTAGGTTACAGGAAGGATTGGCAACAAATACACCGATAACCGCACCGACGATCATAAAAATGAGCAGATAGCTGTTCAGATAATCACGTGGCTGAAGCAGTGCCCATACAGGAGCGACACTGGCGATCAGGATGTATACAAAAATGATGATATGCCAGGTTCCAAGACTTACATACATGGGGAAATTAAGTCCCAGCACAATTGCTGCTACCAGCAGTAAAATTGCGACTGCAGTGTTGACCCATTTGTTGAATTTTGTATATTTAAGGAAAAATCCAAGTGCAACAGCCTCAAATATAAATAACATGGAAGTGGTTGCAACAGCTCCGTTTGCCGCTACCTTTGTAACTGTTCCTGCATCATTTACGGCAAATCCGTTAAAGGTTCCTGCTACAACATCTGCAAATGCGGCAACGACCAGAATACAGAACAGCCAGCAGAATAAAAGAAATAATTTTTTTCCAAGCTTTCCGATATACGCTTCGATGATATATCCGATCGTACGTCCTTTATTCTTTACGGATGCATACATGGATGCAAAATCCTGCACAGCTCCGAAAAATACACCACCGATGAGGATCCATAACAGAACCGGCAGCCAACCGAAAATTGCGGCCTGGATCGGTCCGTTGATGGGACCTGCACCTGCTATGGATGCAAACTGATGTCCAAATACTACATTTGTATCAGCCGGTACATAATCAACTCCGTCCTCCATTTCGTATGCCGGAGTTTTTGCTTTCGGATCAATGCCCCATTTGTTCTGGAGATAACGGCCATACAGAAGATATGCGCCTCCGAGAACTACAATGGCTATGATCATCATTGTTATTCCGTTCATAATATCAACTCTCTTTCCTTTGTGTTTTTTATACATGATACAATGACCGTAAAACAGTTATTGCATCAAAAAACGCCCTTGCTATCCTTTCGGATAACAAAGGCGGAATGTTCCGTGGTACCACTTTGTATTATCGTATTTATTGCTAAACGCGACCACTTATTACTGTCATATCAAACAGCCTCTTCTGTAACGTGAAGACTACGTCCCGGCTTACTTAACCTTTCTATTCAGCGGGATGCTCCCAGGTGATATCACAAAATACCTTCTGCCGCTTCTCATCAGCCTGCGGCTCTCTGTAATCCGGCATGCTTTTTGTGGTCTGTCCTGTTCCATGCATTTCTCTTTTTTATTTATCTAATGTTTTACTCCTTTTTTTATAAAATTTCAACAAATAATTTATACATATTTTATAAATTTGCATACGTTTTTTTGTGCAGATTTCAATTTCAAAAATAAAAGGCATCTATTTCTCGCAGAATTTTTCTCTTTACTTTTCCTGAAAAAAATCTGCTATAATAATCCTCGCGCAAATTGAATATGGATTTTTCTGACACTAAATATCGCTTTGGCTGATGTCTGATGGCCGGGGCATATTTGGTGTCTTTTTTTGTGCTGAAATCCTATACAAAGATCCCGGTTGATCCCGATTTCCCTTTTACCAAAGCTCTCCGGTATCACTGCCTCATCCAGGTTCAGCCGCACCAGATTTACATTCTTATTCTCCCGCACCATTTTTTCAAATGGAAAACGGATAATGGATGGGATGTTAAAACCAACTCCAAGCTCCTTGCTTTAGGTCAAGGATTTTTTGGCCCGATCACGAAAAAGCAATAAAAATGCGGCATATATGTAAAACAGATCCATACTCCACTTTATGATCCGTTTTCCGTCACATACGCCGCATTACCCATTATTCAGAAAATGTATATCTTACCATGTATCCTTTTCCATCACCGGTCACGATCACAACCCCGCCGTCGGGATTCTCAATCTTATCAATGATTGGAAATCTTCCTTTTTCTTTGACATAAGCTTCCGGGCTCTCAATCTTTGCTTCAACGATCTCTTGCTGAGAATGGCGATCACCACCACAGGGATTAATAGTTTCAATAATGATCTCGTATTCCTTCATACCCTTCACCTCTTTCATAATGCAGTTTTCCGGTTCCTATACTTATATTTTATCGCAAAAATCCCGGCTCTGCAAAATGTATTCTGCACAAAATATCAGAAGATTTATTGGTGTCTTTCACTATATTCAGGCTTCTTCCGCATCCATCTCTTTTTGGATCTCATCTTCGCTTTCTGCCATAGCCTGAAGTGTCATAGTAAGAAGTTTCGCAAGATCCCAGCCCAGCTGATCTGCGCCTCGCTGGATCACTTCTCTGGAACAGCCTGCCGCGAAACCTTTGCTTTTATATTTCTTTTTCAGGGATTTCAGCTCCATATCCTTGGTACTCTTGGACGGACGCATCAGCGCCGCTGCCCAGATCAAACCGGTGAGCTCATCCGCTGCAAAAAGGACTTTTTCCATCTCATGCTCCGGCGCAGTCTCAATGGTAGCTCCACAGCCAACAGTAATTCCATATCCATGAGAAACCACCGCATGAATGATATCTTCTCCCACACCTGCCTCACGGAGAAGTTCCGGTGCTTTCAGGCAGTGTTCTTCCGGGTAAAGTTCAAAATCAATATCATGGAGCAGACCTACAATGCCCCAGTATTCTGCGTCATCGCCATAGCCCAGCTCTTTTGCATACCATTTCATCACTGCCTCCACAGTCAGTGCATGCTGGATGTGAAAAGGATCTTTGTTGTATTTTTTTAATAATGCAAATGCTTCGTCTCTTGCTATATGTTCCATTTTTCTGTCCTCGATTCTGTTCTACTATCTATCACATCTGTCTTGCTGTACCAGAAAACCATATGTTCTGCCATTCTTCATTGTATTCTGACACAGCCCGATGCATACATTATTCTACAAAGTGGATCCTGCTCTCGTCAAAACGATCCTGCTGCTTCCTGCTCTCTGCCGGATATCCCAGGGCAAAGAGGGAAAAAACTTCCACATTCTCCGGAAGTTTCAGAATGTCATGGACCAGATCCATGCGATCCCGCATCGGCGCAATTCCGATCCAAACGCCGCCAAGTCCCAGTGCATCCGTTTCCAGCCAGATATTTTCCTGGGCGATAGACATGTCGATCTGTGCCATATCCTGCACAACCAGTCCCTCTTTCCGATATACCGGAACGATCACAACCGGCGCACCTGCCGCACATCCGGAATAAGGAGTCGCTTTGGAAAGTTCCCTGATCTTCTCCTTATCTGTCACAACATAAAACTCCCACGGCTGCTGATTACATGCACTTGGCGCCTGCATACCGGCTTTCAGGATCTGAAGGATTTTCTCTTTCTCCACGGGTTTATCTTCATATTTACGGATACTTACTCTGTGAAAAATATTCTCCATGATATTTCCTCCTCGTCTTTATGATCTACATTACTTTTCTGGTTTTATTTTGTCAGTGGGACTTCCACATTCTGTCTCTTTAATCATATCCTTCTCTGACAAAATCCTCTTTGCTCATTTTAACACAGTTTTTTGCAGACGGACAGACCACATTCCTGAAAACGTTTACACGGTATCCTACACCCGTTTTTTCTTTCTCAGATACAACATACATCCAAGACACAGCACCAGCTGCAACACGGATGAAAACGGTGTTGCCAGCCCGATATCAAACAGCGTCGCACCGGCTCTGCGGCTCATAAACCATGACACCGGAACTCGCACACAGAAAGCACCGATGATTCCCTGGATCATTACAAACTTCGTCATGCCGATTCCATTATAAAATCCGATATAGCAGAAAAAGATTGCCGTAAACAGACAGTCAATGGCATAAGCTTTCAGGTAATCTGCCGCTGCCTCGATGACCATTGCATCGGAGGAAAAAATTCCCGCCAGCACATTTCCATGGAAAAATGACAGGAAAAACATTCCAACACCAATGGCAAAAGAAACCGCCACACCATAATGCAGAGCTTTTTTTGCCCGGTCCATGCGTCCCGCTCCGTAATTCTGCGCCACAAAAGCAGAAATGGACTGCATAAACGCAGATGAGATCAGCATGATAAACGCACAGACTTTTTCTGCAACGCCGACGCCTGCAGATGCCGTTACTCCCATGGAATTCACAATGGCCAGAATGATCAGAAAAGAAATACTTACCAGAAGATCCTGTAATGCGATAGGCGCACCAAGCCCCACCATTTTCCGGAGAGTCCGGCCATGGACCCCAATATCCGTTTTATGCATTTCAAAAGGCAGCTCTTTTTTGCGGATAACGCCAAAGGAAACGATCACACTGATGATCTGTGCAAATACAGTTGCAAAAGCAGCTCCTGACGTTCCCATCTTAAATCCCGCACAGAGGATCAGATCCCCTGCAATATTGAATACACATGCAACGGCAACCGTAAACAGCGGCGTTCTGGAATCTCCGATCCCCCTGAAAATACAGCCGATCAGATTGTACGCCACGATCACCAGCATACCGCCGCCACAGATCCGCACATAAACAACTGTTTTGTCAAAAGCTTCCTCCGGCGCATTCATAATGCTGCTTACCTGTGGTGCAAAAATCACAAGCACCGCAGTCATGACCAGCGCGATCACCGTAAACATCACAATAGCAGTTCCAACTGTCCGACCTCCCTGTTTCCGCTCCCCACAGCCGATCTGCTGTCCCAGGAGCACAGTGGTTCCCATGGCAAAACTGCTCACAAGATTAGTAAGCGTCATCATGATCTGCGATCCCGTGGAAACCGCCGAAACATCCGCAGAAGAAGCAAATTTTCCCACGATCAGAAGATCCACCGCGCCATACATCGCCTGCAGAAAAAGCGCCAGCAGGACAGGAAGCGCAAATAAGATCAGCGGTTTCAGGATCCTACCCTGTGTAAAGGTGTTGTTTTTTTCCATTCTTATCCTCCTTTTTATAAACGTTAAAAAAGCCGGATAAGCAACAGGCATCTCAGCCTGTCATCTTATCCAGCCATTGTTTCCGTCGAACAATCAACCCTCCGATGAACATTCACAGTATACTATATGCAATTTTTTACGTCAACCTTGATCTTACGCAATTCAGTTTCAAAAATGTAATCTCTTCTGTCTGCAGCTGCACATTACGTATCTCATTTATTTTTATATACACCCAGCACATTTTCGATATAATCCGCCATCTCCCGCGCCATCTCAAACTGCTCCGGAATACGGGGATGCCCCGGTGTAGCCACACCATTTCTGCTGAACAGAAAATGTGAGATCTTCTCATCTTTCATGGAATCTACAACCCGGTCAATAGCATCATCCCAGCTCTTATCATGCTGTAAAACCGTCGTACAGCAGACGATCCACGCCTCCGGATAAACACCACGGAGCTTTTTCAGGAAATCTTTATAGTGATTGCGCCATTTATCAGCCATCTCACAACAATATGAATAACCATTCTCCACCTGCGTCACCTGATCTGATTCTTGTTCGTAAACACAGACACCTTGCGCTTTCTTCTCAGCCTCCACTTTCATATAATCCACCGGATAATTATCATTCTGCCCAAGAGCCACGATCACCACCTGAGGAACAAATTTCGAAAAATCCCACTCCGTCATCTCCCCAAACACAGAATTATAATGTACCTTATCCCACGCAGTCTCCATCCCCGTCTGCACCGGCCTGTGAAACCACCCCTGACCATCCATCAGCGCGATCCCACCCTGAGCAATATCATGAAGCTCCGCTCCCAACATCCGGGCCGTCAGCCAAGGAAAAGAAAACCAGCAATTAGAAAAACCCCCTTCATGCTCCATATCCGTTTTACCAGTAAAATCAATCGCCTCCACCGACTCCCCGGCAGAAACCGAATCCCCATAAACCTCAATCCTCCGCCCCGAAACCGGAGGCAGATAAATCAACCTCTCCCCATCCCCGATCTCAAACCCCAGGATCTTCAACTCATGACACCCATCCTGCCGCTTAAAAAACAAAACATGATGCACCCCTGACTCATTCTCCGGCACCTTAACCTCAATAACCGTCTCACCGAACTTTTTCAAATAAAACGCCGACTGCACCTGATCCAGAATACACCCCAGATAATTCTGCCAGTACTCATTAAAATTCTCCACATGAATCCTCAGCACCTCCCCCGAAAACCAAAACTCCGCCGAAGACCCCGGAAACACCCAAACCGGCTCCCCTTCCACACTCCAGTCAATCCTCCCCGTATATCGAATCCTCTCATCATTGGCAGAAATCCACATAAAATATCCCCTTAATTTTGGTTTATAGCTAACACATCACTTCTTACAGATTATACTCACCATACAGCTTCTGACGCCATTTTACATCCGTCACCACACGCTGTACTTCATCTGACCGTCCTTCCAGAAACAGTCGATTGATCAGTGCACTCAATCTCGCTTCACCCTCTGCTTTTCCTTCCGCTTTTCCAATCGCCATTCCTTCCTCGCGAAGCCTCTCAGATTCCAACTGCAAAACTTTTCCACCCATAACCTCGCCAACTCCTTTCCGAACTTTTTCTTTATTCCTGAAAACATAATCCGATATTCTGATAATCAGCCTATTCAGATCTGTATATAATTCTGCCCTCCCAGAAATCGAAATTTCTTTCCCCAGTTTATTACGTATATCTTCATATTCACTTAATAATCTCTGAAGTTTTTCCGAATCTTTCTCTATTATATCCGCAACCTTCTCATACCTCATAATATAAAATGGAAGCAGCATCAGAAGCTTTTTCTCAAAAATACTATCTTTTGTATAATTCTCCACTTTCACCGTCGGAACCCGATATACACACATCTGAGAATCTGGAAGGATTAACTCTACCTCCAGAAAATCCGGTGTTCTTTTTCCATTTCTCAAATATAGTACGCAAGATCTGGGAAATTCTACACAATATCTCCCATCAACTTTTTTTCTGTGTTCCAATGCAATCGCAAAGTCATACTCAACCATTCTGACCGCCATTGTTTCATCATCCAAGCTCTGGCATTCAATATGGTACAACATATCGCCAATCCTTAGACAGGAATCGGTAATAATCTCCCCATCTTCCAACTGATGTTCATTACGAAGTTGAACAATCTTAACATCCTCCGGATATGCGGTATGGAACACCTCATTAATAAGCGGAACCACCAGATAAGTCATCTTCTCCACCATTGTCCGGAAAACATCATCGAATATAGTATTGTTGGTCATTAACACTCCTACTGGTATATAAAATTATACCACATCACCCAAAACTATTCCAAAAATTATCCCATAATCCGACATCCTCCCCCCACACACAAAAAAAACACAAGGAAACTCAGCCTTTTCCCCCAGCCGTCCAGCGCAGCGCTGACGGCTCATCCAACTCCCGAGCAGCCACCCTATCCCTCCCGCCCTGAATAGCCAGCCGTGGAGTGTGCATCGGTTCTGGCTGACTCTGCAGGAGGGGAGCTGATTCTTGGCTGGCGGAAATCTGCGTTGTTTTACAAAAGTTCGCTGTTTGAGCGAAGCGAGTTCGGACTTTTGTAAAACGCTTTTAGCAGAATTCCGGCAGCCTAGAAGCCAGCCCCCGACGAAGCCCCAGCCAGAACCGATGCACACTCCACGGCGTCCTATACTTGCATCCCACCCCCATTTATCATAAAATAAAAACAAAAACCCAAAGGAGGACCCCCAATGTACACCATCGGCCAAGTATCCGAAATGTTCCATCTCCCCGTCTCCACCCTGCGCTACTACGACAAAGAAGGCCTCTTCCCCAACCTCAAACGCGAATCCGGCATCCGCAAATTCAACGACCACGAACTGGAAGCCCTCCGCATGATCGAATGCCTCAAAGCCTCCGGCCTGGAAATCAAAGACATCAAACAATTCTTTGAATGGTGCAATCAGGGAAGCAGCACCTACCAGAACCGCAAAGAACTCTTCGAGACAAGAAAAAAAGCCGTAGAACAGGAAATCCTACGACTCAATAAAACCCTCGATATGCTCAAATACAAATGCTGGTACTACGACCAGGCCATGAAAGAAGGAAACGAAGACAAGATCCGCCAGATGCTCCCGGACAACCTCCCGAAAGACATCCAGCAGCTATACGACAACGGCCATAAATAACAGGCATGGCCGCCTCACCACGTCCGCCGCATATAAACAATCCCCGTAACATCCGCCATCACCCAGCCGATGGGAATCGCCACCCAGATTCCCACCTCACCAATCACAGCAGAAAGAACATAAGCCAGCAGAACACGGAGCCCCAGCGAGATCACCGTCAGCACAACCGACATCTCCGCTCGCTTGATCGCCCGGTAATAACCATACAGCAGAAACAGACAGCCAATACCAAGATAAAACGCACCTTCGATCCGGAGATACTTCACCCCCGCAGCGATCACAGCCACCTCTTTTCCACTGACAAAAATCTTCATCAGAGGCCCTGCAAACAGACACACCAGCACTGAGATCATCACACTGAACCCGATACTCATGGCAAAAGCCACCCGGGTACCCTTGCGGATACGCTCCTGATTCCCGGCGCCGTAATTCTGCGCCACAAAGGTAGAAAAGGCATTTCCAAAATCCTGCACCGGAAGATAGGCAAAGGTATCAATCTTCACAGCAGCCGCAAAAGCAGCCATTACTGTAGCCCCGAAGCTGTTCACCAGCCCCTGGACCATCAGAATTCCAAAATTCATCACCGACTGCTGCAGACAGGTCAGAGAAGAAAGATTCACGATCTCACCAAGAATCCCCCGGTCAAAACAAAGCTCCTCTTTTCCAGGCAGAAGATCTTTACAGGAATGCAGCACATAAATGGTGATCCCGACGCCTGACACATACTGAGCGATCACCGTAGCAAAAGCCGCACCTGCGATTCCCCAGGGAAGAACCGCCACAAACAAAAGATCCAGTCCAATATTCAGGACAGCGGAAACCGCCAGAAAAACAAGAGGCACCGTGGAATTACCAAGAGCCCTTAAAAGACAGGAAAAAAAGTTATAAAGGGATGTTGCCACAAGCCCTGCAAAGATCACAAGCAGATATGTTTTCATCCCATCGTACACTTCTTCCGGCACCCGCAGGAACCAGAGGATCGGGTCCGTAAAAAGGTACACCAGCACATTTAACAGCACCGTTACACCCATGATCAGTCCAAAAGCATGGACAACAGAAAGCCGCAGCTCCCGGTCACTGCCCTTTCCCTTATAAATCGAAAAAAGAGCACCAGAACCCATACTCAGTCCCAGAAAAACAGATGTCAAAAACGTCATCAAAGTATAGGCAGAACCAACGGCTGCCAGCGCATTTTTTCCAAGCACACGTCCTACGATCAGGGTATCCGCAATATTATAAAACTGCTGCAAAAGATTACCTGCGATCATAGGCAGCGCAAACAGGATCAGACATTTGCCGATCCTGCCTTTTGTCAGATCATAATACATTTCATTTCACTCCATCATCCTCATACGCCAAAAAGGCGTAATCCTCACATGGAATCTATGATAAATCTTTCCGAATGATTATGCAACCTTCTTTCTCTCATACGGCTCTGAGATTTTTTCCCGGAAATCCTCTTTCCGCCTTCTGTTACTGCCAGCAAGATCACCACAAAATATAACACCATCTGAAGCCCGCTCACATGTCCGGAAAAATCCATATACGGATTATACCAGTCCAGGATTTTTGCTGTTATGGAAACCAGACTGCATACAACACAGACATGCAGGAGAATTTTTCTTATTGTACTTAATATCTTCATAAAGATCCCTCCGTAATAAAAATCCCATCTTCGATCTCGTGCTCCGGTTTATACGGATCATTGACCACTTTTCCGTTCATTTCCATAAAAGAACAATGGCCGCCGTCAAGATTATAAGCCACCTTGCAGCCAAGATCCTCAAACACCTTCGCCATCTCATCCAGGAACATTCCCCTGGAGCTCTGCTGTCTCCCGTCCACAAGAAGCAGGCAGTAATGTCCCGGTTCAAAATACCCGATGGCAGTCCGCGGATGAGACCGGCGGATGTAAGTCCAGGTCCAGAATTTATCATTCGCCTTTCCATTTGCGTCCAGCAGACTTGGCCCAAAGATCCAGCTCTGATAAGCACCTCTGCCGATGAGTTTCTGCTCATCCAGCTGCCCCGGCTGATAAATATCCATGGTTCCGTCCCAGTTGAGAACACAGGTTTCCTCCCCGGACTGCTGGCTGCGGTAGATCACACCGTTTCGTATGATCGTACCATTCTCTCTGTGACGATTGTTGCTATAGGAATCTCCGTTGACCGACAGTATGGATTTCATTCTTGCAGACATATCTGTAAGCTTTTCCGTATAGCCAATTCCATAGGTATCCTGTGCAAACGCAGTCTGGAAGCAGGTGATATCGCCAATGTAAATATCCGCCAGCACATAGGAAATTTTGCTTCCGTATTTTGCATAACTGCCACCATGTGTGTTATCCACAGTTCCGGAATCATACTGGTGATGAGAAATCTGAATGGACAGGTTGGGACTTGTGTATGATGTATCTGTAGAAACCACTGTATCGGTAAATTTGTCCGCAAATTTCTCATGCCAGTCCTGGGTACTCAGAACTTTTCGGGTTTGTTTAAGTTCTGTACCGTTCATCCCGTTTCCTGTATCTGAACTGCTTCCAGTCCCACCGGAATTCTGCAAACCGGAACTTCCGGAATCATTTCCGGCCGTGTCCTCCTCCGCCATATTCACCGCCCTGACCCCCTTCTGGGGAATCTTAAAATTAATGACCCACACCCCCAGAAGGATCAGCGCAGCCACTGCCACATCCAGCAGGATCCATAATATTCGTTTTACCATGTTCTACTCCGGCCTCCTGACATCAGACGGTTCCCGGGATCACGGGCAAAGATCAGAAAATTCTGTACCAGCCAGCTTATCAGAAACAGGGTACACTCTGTCAGGATCTTTGCCGGATACACAGGCATATGAATGATCTGCGTCAGCGCCTCCAGAATGATATTGTTCATGACCAGGATAAAAGCAGCCAGTTCAAAATACTGCATCGCCGTCTGGATCTTTTTTTCCTTATGAAAAACGAAATAACAGTTCATACAGTAGTTATAAAAAGCACTGACCAATCTTGCCAGGATATTGGCTCCCAGCACAAACATGGCTGTGTGTGGCAGACAAAACATAAAAAACGCAAACAACAGATAATCCAGAACAAAGCTGGAAAATGAAGACAGTGTAAACTTCAGCAGATCTTTGTAGATCCGTATGGAATCCCACACCGCCCGGAAATGAGAGGTAGAATTTTCTCTGTCCTGATAAATGGTGTTGATCGGAACCTCATCAATATCGATTCCTTCCTTTGCCAGAAACAGCAGCACATTCATCTCATATTCATACCTCTCGCCCTCCACAGTCAGGAGCTTTTTTACCAGATCTGAGGTAAACACCCGCATTCCTGTCTGTGTGTCCGAGATGCTGACTCCGCTTAAAAGCTTAAACACTTTTCTCGTGATGGTATTCCCAAGTCTCGATTTCAGCGGCATGTCTTTTCCCACATTCCGCACACCCAGGATCATAAGCCTCTCACTGTTTTCCCCATGGACAAATAATTTCAGCAGATCCTCCGGAAGATGCTGCCCGTCACAGTCCATCACACCGATCAGTGTGCTTCCCCAGATCTCACGGTTTACATAATCAAGCGCAGTCTTAATGGCAGCACCTTTTCCTCTGTTTTCCTCATGGCGGAGAAGAATGCAGACATCGTTGATTCTGTTAAAAATATCCAGATAATCTTCCCCGCTTCCATCATCCACAACAACAATCCGGAATCCATATGTCCACAGCTGATCTACGATCCCGACCAGCCTTTCATCCGGTTTATACGCCGGTATGATCACAACTGACATGTTTTCACCTCATCTCCTGTAAAAAATCTCTGCCTGTTTTCTCTTATCTTCTTTCTTTCATCAACTGCATTCCCAGCACAAGTGCCAGTCCCACAAGTGCTGCCAGAATCTGGAAATTACCAAATCCCATCACCGGCTGTGGAACTTTCAGTGTGGCAGGTCCCTGCATGATCGCATAAAACGATCCGATCATCATTCCAAGAATGGCATATACCGACTGGGTACGGAATTTTTCCAGACAAAACTGAATTCCTTTTACTACCGTAACCGCTCCTGTCAGAACACCAAGTCCAAAGAAGATCAGAAGTGGCAGATAGGAAAAATCCATTCCCAGAAGCCCGCGTACTGCTGTGATCACCGGAATATATGCACCAAAGATCAGAAGCAGTGTGGAACCGGAAATTCCCGGAAGAAACATGGCGGAAATGGCGATCATGCCGATAAAAAACAGCCGGATCCCGGTTCCGATGTGAAACTGTCCAAGGTCCATGGAAGCCACACCGGTTTTTCCATTAAGCCATGCAATTCCTGCTACCACCAGGATTCCCGCAATGCAGAACCCGATTCCCTTCAGGATGTTCCGGGAACCGCCAAAGCTTTCTTTTTCCTCCCGGATGATCAGCGGAATGGAACCTGCGATAAATCCCATAAACAGGGAACTGACGGTATAAATATAACTTTCAAACAGCGATGACAGAAGAAGAACTGCCAGCACCATGCCCGTCATCCAGCCAATTCCAAGCTTCACCAGATAAGAAAAAGAAGTTTTCTTTTTTTCCATATTTCCAAATACAAAATCATTGATAGAACCGATAAACCGGTCATAAAATCCAAGGATAAACGCTACCGTTCCTCCTGAAACTCCAGGCACGCTGTCCGCAAGTGCCATGCAGAATCCGTTCATTCCTTCCCTTAACATATAAAAAACCTCCTGTCTGTTTTCTGTGATCATCATAAACAACGATCTTAAACAGACAGAAGGTATCTTTCTAAATAATATCTAAACTCTTGTTATCCCGGACATACCGTTCCACGCCCGGAGGTCAGGCGGATAAAAGCATTCCGCATTCCTTACAGAACCGCCATCATAATGGTTCCCGCAAGAATACACAGTAATCCAAATGCCGCTTTCTTCGTAAGTTTCTCCTTAAATACCACCCAGGAAAATGCAATGGTAACCAGAATGCTCAGCTTGTCGATAGGCACCACCACACTTGCCGGGCCGTCCTGCAGGGCACGGTAATAGCACAGCCAGGATGCTCCTGTGGCAAGTCCTGACAGAGCAATAAATCTCAGTTCTTTTTTCTCAATCCTATGAAGTTCTTTCTGTTTTCCCTTGAGAAAAACCATCAGCCAGGCCATCACGATCACAACTGTAGTACGGATGGCAGTTCCCAGGTTGGAATCGATCCCTGCAATTCCGATCTTTCCAAGAATGGCAGTAAGACTGGCAAATACTGCGGAAAGCACGGCATAGATCAGCCATTCCTTACCGTTTTTTTCCTCTGCGTCTCCGGTTCCTTCTTTTCTTGTGATCATCAGCATGGTACCTGCACCGATCAGCACTACGGAAACGATCTTGACCGGCGTCAGACCTTCATGCAGAAAGATCAGCGCAAGAAGGATCGTCAGGATCGTACTGGACTTGTCAATGGGAACAACCTTGTTGACATCCCCTTTCTGCAAGGCATGAAAATAACATAGCCAGGATGCTCCTGTGGCAAGTCCTGACAGAACCAGGAACAACAATGTTTTTCCATCCACATTTCTGATCCCGGACCAGGTTCCTGTGACCAGAACCATCAGCCAGGAAAACAGAAGCACCACCACCGTACGGATAGCTGTCGCCACATCTGAATCCGTCTTTCTGATCCCGCATTTTGCAAGGATCGCCGTGATTCCCGCAAAAAACGAAGAACCAACTGCAAAAAGTACCCACATTTTCCCCCATCTCCCTCGTATGTTTTATTTATTGAGGCGGTACCCCGCCCCCCATACCGTTTCCAGGATCTTGGGATTTTTGGGATCATCCTCGATTTTTTCCCGGATACGGTTGATGTGCACCATAACCGTGGCGCTGTCGCCCACGTAATCATATCCCCATATTTTTTCGAACAGTTTTTCCCTGGAAAAAACAATGTTGGGATTCATTGCCAGAAATTTCAGAAGCTCAAATTCTCGGTTTGGAAAACGTATCTCAGTATCTCCCTTAAAAACTTTCCAGCTGTTGACCAGGATCCGAAGATCCTGCACCTGGATCTCCTCGGAAGCATCCGGCCCTTTGTCGGAAAATTTCTCCACCATCCGCTGATACTGGCGCAGGTTTGCGTTCACTCTCGCCACCAGTTCCGCCGGATCAAAAGGCTTGGAAATATAATCATCCGCTCCCAGTCCAAGGCCACGCACCTTATCCACGGATTCTGTACGGGCAGTTACCATAAGAATGGGAATATCCACTTTATCACGGATCTCCCGGCAGACCTGGTAGCCACTTTTTCCGGGAAGCATCAGATCCAGAAGCACAAGGTCAAACTGCTCCTCCTCTGCGATCTGCGCCGCGTCCATTCCATCTGAGAGTATCTTCGTCTCAAAACCGGAAGCCTGAAGATAGGCTTCTTCGATCATACTGATATCCGGATCATCTTCTATGATAAGGATTTTTTTATTGTCCGCCATTTTTTTCTCCCTTCTGCACATCCACCAGAGTTTCTGCTGCCGGAAGCTCCATGCGTACCACGAAACCGTCCGCATTTTCACCGCGGACATTTCCTCCCATTGCTTCCACGAGATATTTCACAATATACAGTCCAAGACCATTTCCTTCTTTTTTGTTTCTGGACTCATCGCCTCTGTAAAACTCATCAAATACATAGGGCAGTTTTTCCTCCGGAACACCAACACCATTGTCACGGAAAGAAATCTCCACGCCGCCTCCCGTTCTTTTCAGGGAAAGTTCTGTTTTCAGCACATCACGTTCTGCATACTTACGGCTGTTTTCCAGAAGATTATCAAAAATACGCTGCAGCTGTTCCGGATCTGCATTAATATCCAGATGAATATTTCCCGTTTCTGCCTGCATCTGCTCTTTTTCCTTATCCAGAAGTTCCTGCTTTCCTTTTACATAATTCCGGATAAAATCCCCAATCTCTATTTTCTGAACAGAAAGAGGCATATTTCCGGTTTCAATCTTGGAAACATAGAACAGCTGGTTCAGAAGGCCGTCCATATCTCCGGTCCGGCGGTAAGCAGCCTGCAAAAATTTCTCCTGCATTTCCGGAGTTGCCGCAATGCCGTCCATAAGTCCTTTGATCGTTCCCCGGATGGCAGTCAGCGGCGTACGCAGGTCATGGGAGATTCCGGCGATCATATCCGTTCTGGCTTTCTCATATTTCCGGTTCTTCTCCTGCTCGCGCAAAATGTGCTCCTGCATATGGTTAAATGTGATACACACATCCTCAAATTCCGCATCTCCCACATACCGGATCTCTGTAGTCAGATCGTTGTGCCGGATGCGGTCTGCCCCCTGTGCCAGAAGATCCAGAGGCTCCATGATATGTTTCTCCAGATTCCTTGTAAAAATCTGACTCATCAGCAAAAGTACAAGGATACAGATAATTCCATCTGCCCCAAATAAAAGAATAAACTCATTTCTGTGGATTGTCCAGCTTTCCAGAAAATCATCCAGATCTCCGAGAAGTTCCTGGCCATCCTCATGTTGATATTTTACATTATCAGAATCCGAAAAATTCGATGTGCCGCTTCCCCCAATAAGGTCTTCTATAGATGTCTTCAGTTCTTTTTCCACGGATTCCGCGTAAATTTTCACAACCACCAGATTAATGGCCAGAAAGATCAGAAGTGTCACCAGCACCATCAGTGCATTTGAAAGAAAAATCCTTCTTTTTACTGTTCCCTTTTCCATGTTTTCACCCTCCTGCAGATATATTTAAGCAAAGCGCTTTTGTTCATCTTTCTTATACAGCGTTTTTCTAAACAACAACAGCGGAAAAAACTAAACAGTTTCTAAACTTATTTTTTATCTGCACTCGACGTTCTTTATGCTTTTTTCCATCATAACACAAACTCTTTTTTCTGTCGTCCTGTGGAGCAAAATGTTTTTGATTTTGAAACTCTGCTCATTACATAACAAAAAACTCCCGACGTAGTCAATAACTGACAACATCCGGGAGTTCTTATTATTTTTGATTACAAACCGTTATTTCTCCTGCACATTGATGATAACCTTCATGGTTGTCTCACGGTTCTCATCAATATACTGATAAGCCTTCAGATAATCTTTGAACTTGAATGTTTTTGAGATCAGTGGTCTTAAATGAACTTTTCCGGCATTTACAAGATCAATGGCATCTACATAATCCTCATGGCGGTACATCATGGTGCTCTTGATATCCAGCTCATGGTCGTTGGCAACAGCAAGGTCAACAGTCGCCATGTCCGCAAATACTGCTACCAGTACGATAACGCTGCCCTTTCTCGCATACTGGATCGCCTGTCCCATAGTGATGTTGTTTCCGGCACAGTCATAGATCACATCTGCCTTGTCCGGGCCAAACGCTTCCACCAGAGCTTCTCCGAAATTTTTCTCTTTCGTGTTTACGCAGATATCAATGCCGCACTCTTTCGCTTTTGCAAGACGGAGATCGCTGACATCGGTGATCATAACTTTGGCTGCGCCCATTCCCTTGGCTGTCTGTGCAACAAGGTTTCCGATAGGACCTGCGCCGATCACTGTGATGTTCATCCCTTTTACATCGCACATCTGCTTCACTGCATGGACTGCAACTGCCAGCGGCTCGATCATTGCACCTTCCTCGTAAGACATCTCCTCCGGGATCGGTGTTACCTTAGATGCATCTACTGCGAAGAATTCCGAAGCTGTTCCTGTCGTCTGGAAGCCCATAACCTTCAGTTCCTCACAGAGATTATACTTTCCATGGCGGCATGGATAACAGTGTCCGCAGTATACCTGCGGCTCGATGGTAACTTTCTGACCAACCTTAAAACCTGTCACATTCTTTCCAAGTCCCGTGATCTCACCGGATACTTCGTGTCCCTGTGTTACCGGATATTTGGTAAACGGATGCTTGCCGTGATATACATGGATGTCCGATCCACAGATACCAATGTTCATGATCTTAACCAGAACCTGGTCATCTCCCACTTCCGGAACTGGAACCTCTCTGAAAATAATCTCTCCGGGATTTGTCATTACCTGCTGAAGCATCTTATTCTCCTCCTTTAATTTCTTTCTATTGTATATTATCTTTTATTAATTATTTTATCAAAGTAATTACATTATTATTCTTTTCTCCTGATCTGTCAAGATAGTTTTCTATGATTCTGCTTATTGAACAAGTTTGCAGCTTTGTTTTTATGCACATTCCATAATTATCGGTAAACGGAATAGTCAAGCGAATATTCGCAATACGCTTCGCTACTTGCTCATGACCGAATAACTCCTTCGCGGTTTATCGGTTAAAAAACAAAGCCTGCGGATTCAGCATTTCTGTAATCATATGCTGAATCCACAGGCTCCTTATACGCTTTAATAAATAATTTTATAGAAGTATGATATTCCTTTCCGGCAGGTTTGTAAAGGCTTTTATCAATACCAGCGTGTCATCGGCAGATTATTATTCACACCCTTGGTCATAAGAATCTGGTGAAGATCGATAATTCCGTTGTGGAAGGTTGCCGCACATGCTGACAGGTACAGATCCCACATACGCAGGAACTCTTCGTCAAACATAGTCTTTTCTTTTTCAATATTGTCCCGGAAATTCTTTTCCCAGTGAAGCAATGTCTTATTGTAATGCAGACGGAGATTTTCGATATCCAGGGTATGGAAATTGTCCTCTGCCATATGGTTCAGGATCTCACGTAAGCTCGGAACAGTTCCGCCCGGGAAAATATATTTCTTGACCCACGGGTCACCCGGATGCTCCTTCAGAGCACTGATAAAGTGAAGCAGAAACAGTCCGCCCGGCTTCAGAACCTTTTCCACACAATCAAGAAACAGCTGATAATTATCACGTCCAACATGCTCCAGCATACCGACACTGACAACACGGTCAAACTGATACTCCTTCTTCGGCAGATCACGGTAATCCATCAGCTCTACCGTAAGATAATCTTCCAGCCCCTGATCCTTAATCCGTCTCTGAAATTCTGCATACTGTTCATGACTTAAGGTGATACCGGTACCATGAACCTTATATTTCTTAGCTGCCTCGATCAGCAGAAAACCCCAGCCGCAGCCGATATCCAAAAGACTCATACCCTCTTCCAGATGTAATTTTTTAAGGATATAATCAACTTTATTTACCTGTGCCTGATACAACGTATCATCCTCATGGATAAAATACCCGCAGGAATAACTCATAGTCTCATCCAGCCAAAGTTTATAAAAGTCATTTCCAATATCATAATGGCTGGTCACTTCCTTTTCCTGGTTCTTCTTTGATGTTGAACTGAACATGATCTTTTTCAGAGCAGATTCATTGGTAGAAAATTTCCCCATCTGACCTAGAAAATGATCCAGCGCTTCATAAAGATTTCCCTCGATATCCAGATCCCCACGCATATACGCCTCACCCAGTGCAAGGGATGTGCTCTTCATCAGATCCGCCAGAGGAATCGCTTTCTTAAAATTCACCGTAAATGTAGGTTCACCCTCTCCAATGTGATACTCGGAATTCTTGAACTTTACCAGAAATGGATAATCTGTAAAGCGTTCAAGGAACTGTACCATTGCTTTCTCTTCCGTCTTCTCCTGTAATGTCTCAAACATAATAGTCTACCTCCTTTAACACAGCACTATGATACACCCGGAGGAAGGCTTTATGTCAAGGGAGATATACAACAAAATTTTATCAATAAAATGAGAATATTTGGTAAAACTCTTCCTTATAATTATTTATAGTTATCCAAATTAACTCGATATTTAAAGTCCACATTTAACCCAGCCCTCAAAAGCACTGACATTTTCAAAACATAATCGTCAATTATATATCATTTCCCGATAATCATCTTTGTATTTTACGCATTTTTTATTGCTTTATATATAATTCAGACTTATAATAAAAGATACAAAAAAAGAGCGAAAACCATATAAAAATCCAACACTGGAGGGAACCTTATGAACGAAGAACTTTTTAATGAAGCATCAAAATCCAACATCCTGTCAAAACAACTGGTCGATCAACTTCAGGAAAGCATGACCTACAGCAGCATCTCCTTCATCAATTGGACCATCGAAGTCCTCAAGCTCCTGAAAGCCCGCATCGAACGCGGCGACAAGATCAAAGATGAGACCACCGGCGTGATCTACGATTTCTACACCTTCCGCCAATTTGTAGAAACCAACTTCTCCACCTACATCACCGGCCAGGTCTTCAACACCTCCATCCGGTCCCAGAAAGTCTACTTCACCCTGGAAGCCTGCCCAGGCGGCTACAACCTCCTCATGGCAGACTCCGGCAACGAAAAAACCTACCGCTGGATCTCCAGCTTAAGCAAACGCTTCTCCCTGGTAGAAATGATCGCCACCGGAATCGTCTACGTCAAAGACAACCGTACCGACACCTACCAGCCATTTATCTCCGAAAACGGCAAATACTGCAAATACAACAAAGACCTGGGAAAACTCATAGAACTCTGATCAAAACGGGGAATCCGCAACCGCAGATTCCCCGTTTTTCTCATCCATCCAGTGCAGCGCCGATGACCCATTCCCCTCTTCAAGCCACAGGGAATCTCAGCCTTTCCTCCCAGCCATCCAGCGCAGCGCCGATGGCTCATCCAACTCCCGTCATGCCACAAGGAATCTCAGCCTTTCCTCCCAGCCGTCCAGCGCAGCGCTGACGGCTCATCCAACTCCCGTCATACCACCCCACTAGCAACACTCCCCACGAGATTTAACACGTCTCACGGCCAACGCACAGCCAGTGAGGGGCTTCTTTCCAGGCTGACTCTGCAGGAGGGGAGCTGCTTCTTAGGTGGCGGAAATCTGCGTTGCTTCAAAAAATCTCGCTGTTTGAGCGGCTTCTGACGCGAGTTCGAGATTTTTTGAAGCGCTTTTAGCAGAATTCCGGCACCTTAGAAGCCAGCCCCCGACGAAGCCCCAGCCTGGAAAGAAGCCCCTCACTGGCGTCCCCTTCCGCCATATAACTACCTCCGTTTAAATCTCCCCAAGAAATCCAAACACCTCCTCATCCTCAAGAAAATGCATCAGCATATAAGCACACATGATCGCAACCCTCTCCTCCTTCAGTATCCTCCTGACCTCATCCCGGTCCGCAATCACAACCTCGATCTCCTCACTATCCTCCTGAGCAGCCTTACTAACCTCACCACTGGCATACCCATAAACCGTAGCACAGGATTCATCCGTCATCCCAATCGTCGTAAAATAAGGCTTCTCAAAAGCCTCCGCAACCTTGATCGGCTCCAGCTTCAACCCGGTCTCCTCAAACATCTCCCGCACAGCACCCTCATGGAAATCCTCCCCAGGCTCCACAAGCCCCGCCGGAAACTCATAAATATACCCGCCGATCGTATACCGATACTGACGGATCAGCACAACCTTATCCCGCTTCTCTCCATAAACACTGTAAATGATCACCCCATCCGGATGATTCTCCCCTGTAGAAAGCTTCATATCCTCCACACTCTTCGCCCTGGAGGCCACAAAATAAGAAACCGGCGTATCATGTACACTGGTCGCATCCACTCCATAAAGATTCACGAACTTATTATCTGTAAGTTTTTTCACACTATTGATCTTACCCATCTGAAAAACTCCTTCCCGAAAATTTTTTCTAAAAACATTTTATCCCATCCAAAACCAAAGGTCAATTTTTTATACTTACACTCCCTTCACAATAGTGCTATAATAAATACCCTGCTATAAAATTTAAATTTACTTATTACATTACCAAACAGCTACTGTAGACAAGAAAGAAGGAAAAAACATTGAAAAATCAGACCAATGCTGCCCAGGCCGAAAACCCTCTGGGAACCGCCCCTGTAGGCAGCCTGATCGCCAAATTCGCCATTCCCGCCATCATCAGCATGCTGGTCAGCGCTCTGTACAATATCGTTGACCAGATCTTTATCGGCCAGGGCGTAGGAATGCTTGGAAACGCCGCCACAAACATCGCATTTCCCGTAACCATTATCTCTACTGCTGCTGCATTGCTCCTGGGAATCGGCAGCGCCTCCAATTACAACCTGGAAATGGGCGCAGGAAACGAAAAAAAAGCCAGCTCCATTGCAGGAACCGGACTCTCCGCGCTGATAATCTCCGGTACGATACTCTCTGTCATCGTCCTTCTGTTCCTGAAGCCACTGCTTCATTTTTTCGGCGGAACACCGGACGTCATGCCCTATGCCATTGATTACATGGGGATCACCGCCATTGGACTTCCCTTTTATGTTTTAAGCACAGGCGGCAACCACCTGATCCGAGCAGACAGGAGTCCTACCTATTCCATGACCTGCATCCTGGCCGGTGCCGCCATCAACACCATCCTGGACCCGCTTTTCATCTTTGGATTCGGCTGGGGCATCAAAGGTGCAGCCTGGGCAACCGTGATCGGCCAGATTGTATCCGGACTTCTGATCATCTTTTATTTTTCCAGACTCCGAAAAATGTACCTGGACCACTCCATGCTGATTCCTAAGGCACGCAATCTGTCTGCCATTTTTTCTCTGGGAATGGCATCCTGTATCAATCAGGTTGCCATTGCTGCAGTGCAGATTGTCATGAACAATACACTTCGCCATTACGGAGCACTCTCCGCTTACGGAAGTGATATTCCGATCGCTTGTGCAGGGATCATTTCCAAAGTCAATCAGGTATTTATGGCCATCTGCATCGGAATCTCCCAGGGCTCCCAGCCCATCTGGGGATTTAACTACGGCGCCGAAAAATACAGCCGTGTACGCCAGACATACCGCTATTCCGTAACCTTATGTACTGTGATCGCAACCATATTTTTTATCTGCTTCCAGTTCTTCCCGCATCAGATCGTAGGCATCTTCGGAAACGGCAGCGACCTGTACTTTCATTTTGCAGAAAAATATCTCCGCATCTTCATGCTGATGACCTTTGCCAACGGGATCCAGCCTATGTCCGCCGGCTTTTTTACCTCCATTGGAAAAGCCCGGCTTGGTGTGATCATGTCCCTCACAAGGCAGGTGCTCTTCCTGCTGCCGCTGATTGTCATCTTCCCGGTCTTCTTCGGAATCGATGGCGTCATGTACGCAGGACCAATTGCAGATACCTCTGCATTTGTGCTGGCCGTTGTTTTTGCCAGACGTGAGCTTGGAGTCATGAAAGCTGCAGAACAAAACGCCTGACACAAGAAAGAATCCTGCTTGCAGGATTCTCCGCCTGCGACGGGTCGCTTCAGCGACATTATTCCTCTCCGTCGCAGTGCGATCCTGCCCGGAGGGCTTTTTTATGTTATAGGAACATTACGGAGTAATTTCCTATAACATAAAAAATGCCATGTAATTTACTGCCCATCGGCAATATATTACATGGCATTTCTCACATTCTCAGATATTTATCTGAAACCACCAATTTCTGATCTTTTCTTCATCCTCCGGCAGCTGCTTATGATCAGTCACCCTTCAGTACAACACGGATCTTCTTATAAATTACAAATACGATCAGAGATGTCAGTGCATATTTAAAGATATTAAACGGAGCAATGATCAGCAGTGCAAAGGTAAGCAGTCCGTTTACGGAGCTGTGTACTGCGCTTCCCATCTGGATAAAGGTCTCGATCGGCATTCCAAACGCCTTACCGTAAGCCGGAAGCAATACAAAGGCATTGACAAAGCATGCAAGGATCGCTGTCAGGACTGTTCCTGCTGCCATACCTGCAACTGCATGTACTCTGCTCTTTTTGTGACGGAAACGGTAGATCAGGCCGGCCGGTACCACATAGGCACATCCAAACAGGAAATTGGCAACATCACCAACACCGGCAGTCATGGTTCCCTTAGTCACAAGATGTACGAGAATCTTCACAAGCTCGATCAGGATACCTGCCACAGGTCCCATAGCGAAGGTTCCTACCATAACCGGTACCTCGGAAAAATCAAGCTGATAAAAAGACGGTGCAAGAAACGGGATCGGAAACTCAAGATTCATTAATACTCCTGCCACAGCACCAAGCATGGCTACCTGCGCGATGGTTCTTGTTCTGCTTCTTTCCACAGCATTTCCTCTCTGTAATATCTGTTCACTCATAACTCTCTCTCCTTCTTCAGAAATATTCAAAGAAAATTTCCACAAGAAATCTTTATGCGAAAAAAATTTCTTCACATAAAAAGCCCCGGGAGCTTCTTCCCGGGGCACTGAGCACGTTCTTTAAATACTGCGCGTTCTTCTCTCATCCAGACTTTACTGTCGGTTCCGGAATTTCACCAGATCAGCCGCCAAAGCGGGTCGCGGACTATACCGCCGGTAGGGAATCACACCCTGCCCCGAAGAAATTTTCTTTTTTATGAGTTCATTATAACGCGCTCTTTTTATAATTACAAGCCTTAATTCTGTCACAGAAGCATTCTGCTCCATTTATATAAATCTAAGATCCACTCCTTTATGATCAAACCCGGATTTTCTTTACCGTACTCCAGCTACTGTAAAGAACCTTTT
The DNA here is from genome assembly GCF_900101315.1 of Blautia sp. SF-50. Taxonomy (NCBI): domain Bacteria; kingdom Bacillati; phylum Bacillota; class Clostridia; order Lachnospirales; family Lachnospiraceae; genus Blautia; species Blautia sp. SF-50. Next base: position 130,844 of record NZ_FMUW01000005.1, on the reverse strand, counting down.
TTCCGACTCTTTTATATGACCGGATGCGGACATAATAGGTCTTTTTGTTTTTCAGTCCTGATATCTTATATCTGGTCGCAGACTGTTTTCCAACTATGACCGTTTTTCTTTCTTTTGTAAATCTGCTGTCTGCTGCATACTGGATCTGATAGCCGGTTGCCTGTATATTTTTTTTCCAGCTTGCGGTAAAGGATCTGTTTGCTTTTTTCAGTCCTGTCAGCAGAGTTTTTGGAGGCAGGATCTTAAAGGTAAGCGTTTTGTTGATACGACTGTATTTTCCGATCCCTCTGACCTGCACAGTTCCAATTCCGGAATTTTTATTATTTTTGTAATACAGCTTATAAGCACTCGCACCGATCTTCTTTCCATTTACAGTTACGGTTACTGATGGCCGGATGGTTTTTCCCGTACAAGTGTAAGAGGTTCTGTTTAGCTTAACATTGCTGACAAACCTTTCTGTCTTTTTTATGATCTTGAAATGAATGGTTGCGGTACCTTTATAATAACCGGTACCATAAATGGTTACCGTTGCCACACCCGGATACTGATTATCCTCGTAGTACATATAATAATCTTCGCCGGCTTTCAATCCGGGAATTACGATGGCAGGTGTGAGTTCTTTTCCTGTATATATCTGATCAGCTATTGGATCCGCAGCCGGTAGTTTTCCGTAAATAGTAAAATATAATGTTTCCGATCCTTTATAATTGCCGATTCCCGTGAGCTCTGCACGAGCTTCACCAGGCTTTTCATTATTAACATAGGTTACCGTATAATCTTTTCCCTGTACCAGTCCGTCAATTACCACTTCCGGTTCCACTTTTTTTCCTTTAAAGGTGGTTTCCAGGTATGTTTCATTATTTTCCGCAAAATAGCACACATACATTCCATTTTCATCTGGCGTAATCTTGAAACTCCGCTCTACTGTACCGCAGAAAATATCTTTTCCCGTGATCTTTACAGTCGCAGTTCCTGCATTGATGTTATTTTCATAAGTTACTTCATAATCGGAGCCCTGCTCAAGTTCCGGTGCGGATTCACTGGATTCTATTTCGGGTTCATGGATTTTTCCATTATATTCATAGTCTGAAGTGATCTGTTCAAACCATTCATTCTGAAGCGGTATCCGGTTGTCTGCTGACAGCTCCACAAACGTGTAGCCACGGTCCTCTGCGTATTTCTGAAGTGTGGAATCCTTTTTTCCCGCGATCAGTGCTGAATCCCTGAACGCATCATCCGCCCAGACAGTATCTGTGCTCAGTACTCTTATCCTGCACCCGGAAGACAGACGAAGTCCATTTTTCCCAACTGATTTTACAGATGCGGGAATTATAATATCACAGATCCCTGAACTGCTCTGGAATGCATATTCACCGATTTCTTCCAAGCCTTCGTTTAGGACAGCTTTCGTAAGCGACGAACAGTTTCCGAATGCACCTTCTCCAAGGCTTCTGACACTTCCCGGGACTGTTATGGAAGAAACATTTACACAGTAATAAAAAGCATAGTCTCCCACGCTTACAGTTCCATCCGGAATCTGGTAATCTCCGGAACGTCCGGACGGAAACACGATCAGTTTTATGCCATCCTTGCTGAATACCACTCCGTCTTTTTCAGAAAAATACGGATTTTCCGGATCTACTTTAATTTCTGTCAGACTGGACTCAGACAAGCCCTCCACAAAAGCAGCCAGCCCTATAGATGACACGTTTTGGGGAATCGTAACAGATTTCAATTTCTCACAGTTGTAAAAAGCATTCTTTTCGATGGTTGTAAGCGAATCCGGCAAAGTAACAGACTCTATATCAGAAGCCTGGGTGCAATACTGGAAGGTACTGTTTCCAAGAACCGTTACTTTTCTTCCGTCAATGGTATCCGGAACTACGATATTTGTATCCGTTCCTTCATACTGATACAGCCTGAGTGTTCCATCATTCAGAATCTTATAAGAATAGTCATAGTCCATTTTGGACAATTCATAATGTCTGGGGGCATTTCCCGTATATCCGCAGTCAACCAGATATCTTTCTCCGTCAATGATGACTACGGAGTTCCTGTGACCGCTTCCCGCCCCCGGATCATTTGCCGCATACCTTGCATACACGGTCAGTCCCAGTTTTTCGCACATATAGTTCACTGCGCTGGTATTGGCCCAGCAGTCTCCGCCGCCATCCAGCATCAGGCCTGTATAGCCGGAATGATACTGACTGTAATTGAAGTTGTTGGCAAGCCATCTGGCGATCGTCTCAACCTTTTTATAATCGGACATTTCCGCAGTAATATTTTCTTTGAGGAATGTATCCATTTTTTGTTCTGCGTAATACTCCGCATAATCTTTAAGTATGAATTTATAATAAACGGTACTGTTTCCATCCTGTACAGAGATCAGGGTCTCTCCAAACATGTATTCCCACTGGCTCTTTACGTCATTTCCGTTTTTGTCTACATAGGTTACATACTGCATTTTAGGAGTAACAAGACCAGTTTTGCTGACTTTCGCAGTATAACCAGAAACAACCGTATATACCGGATTTTTGCCGGATGTCTGGATCTGATAAGATGTCTGCATGGTATCCGGCATGGAGATCACACTGCTGTAAGTATCATTCATCGCATACAGATATATTTCTGTGCTCTCCACATCTGTTTCTTTTTCGGAAGTGCCTGCTGCCGGAATATTATCTGTGAATATATCTTCCTGCTGCTCCTGGTTTTCTCCGTCACCAAAAATTTCTTCCGGTGCCGCAGCCTCCTCTGTTCCTTCTGCTTTTCTGATGACCGCCGAAGGTTCTTCCAGAATTAATCCTTCATCAGAATCCTGTTGTATTTCCTCACTCTCTGAGCTTTCAGCTTCATCCGTTTCCGTTCCGATATCTGATCCCGGAAACTCTTCTTCTGTAATCTGATCTGTGCTCACGGCAGTATCTTCTCCCGCGATCTGATCTGTGTTTACGGTATTTTCTGATTCCTCAGAATTCCCGTCATCTGTAAAAGTATCAATGGCGTCTGTCATATCCGTCTGTGCATCTGTAAAATCTTCGGCCGCCACCGGTCCGCATGGAACAACAGCCATACATAACGACAGGCCAAGTGCCATCAATTTTTTCGGAAATTTCATTTCGTACCTTTCCTTCCTTTTTATGTAAACCGTTTATATGTAAGTTCTGTTTTTTTTATAACGCGGCCCTGTCTTTTCGCAAGCTGCAATAATGTCCCCAACTCTGCAAAAAACCGCTGTGATCTTCATTTTAGATCACAGCGGTTTATGTTTTATTATCGGAACATCAGACTTTCCACAATTTCAGCATTACTGTTCTTTCCATATCCGCATTCGATCAACCAGTTTTCTGGCTGGATACTGCCAACACCACGTTCTACTGTGATGCTGCATGCTCATATGCATTCTGTATTCTTACAGAATATCGATATGCTCTCCTGCAAGTGCCTTGTTCATGCTTCGTACTGCGCAGAATTTACCACACATGGAGCAGGTATCATCATGCTCCGGTTTGCGCTCGTTCCAGATACGTTTTGCTGTTTCCGGATCCATGGCGCATTCCCACTGTGCCTCCCAGTCAAGCTTTCTTCTGGCATCAGCCATCTTGTCATCGATCTCACGGGCACCGCGGACACCCTTGGCAATGTCTGCTGCATGAGCTGCGATCTTAGATGCCATGATTCCCTGTTTTACGTCCTCAAGGTTCGGAAGGGCAAGGTGCTCTGCCGGTGTTACATAGCAGAGGAATGCTGCTCCGGACATAGCTGCTACTGCACCGCCGATCGCGGATGTAATGTGGTCATATCCCGGTGCAACGTCAGTTACGATAGGTCCTAATACATAGAACGGTGCACCCTGGCAGATGGACTGCTGTACTTTCATGTTTGCCTCTACCTGATCAAGCGGCACATGTCCCGGTCCCTCTACCATAACCTGGACATCTTTTTCCCATGCACGCTTGGTCAGCTCGCCAAGACGTACAAGCTCCTCGATCTGGCATACATCTGTTGCATCAGCCAGGCATCCCGGACGGCAGGCATCACCAAGAGAGATGGTCACATCATACTCGCGGCAGATATCCAGGATCTCATCGTAATATTCATAGAACGGATTCTCCTCACCGGTCATACACATCCATGCAAATACAAGAGATCCTCCTCTGGAAACGATATTCATTTTTCTCTTGTGGTTACGGATCTGATCGATAGTCTTTCTTGTGATTCCGCAGTGAAGAGTTACAAAATCTACTCCATCCTGTGCGTGAAGTCTTACCACATCAATGAAATCCTTAGCTGTCAGTGTGTCAAGGTCTCTCTGATAGTGGATAACTGAATCATAAACCGGAACGGTTCCGATCATTGCCGGACACTCGGATGTCAGCTTGCGTCGGAACGGAATGGTATTTCCGTGGGAAGAAAGATCCATGATAGCATGGGCGCCCATGTTTACAGCTTCCATTACTTTCTGCATCTCTACATCGTAGTCCTTGCAGTCTCTGGATACACCAAGGTTTACATTGATCTTGGTGCGGAGCATGGAGCCTACGCCCTCCGGATCGATACATTTGTGATTTTTATTTGCACAGATCGCCACCTTACCGGAGGCTACCAGCGGAAGCAGTTCCTCTGTTGTCATGCGTTCCTTCTTAGCTACGATCTCAAGCTCAGGTGTGATGATGCCTTTACGGGCTGCCTCCATCTGTGTACTGTAATTTCTCATGTAAAAAAAATCTCCTTCCATAAATTCTTTGTGTTTATACAACAAAAAACCGGCTGCTGCAACGCATACGCATCACGGCAACCGGCTCTTACTCTTACGTACTTAATGAAAATCTTCTGTACTTCTGATCTCTTCTGTACTCTCTGATCTTCTGTGTCTTTAAGAATCCTTCGTGCATATGTCCCTACGTTGGCATTATCCAAATCAGGTTATGGGTCAAGACATTTACAGTCTACTCTCAGCTCGCTTCAGCGGGCCCCCCTGTTTTCATATGTTGGGGACGTTTGTTCGTCCATGTGGTTATTATAGTATACCGGCTAAAATTTGTAAACCACAATTCTGCATTTTATGACTTTTTCTTTCGACATAATCTGTCATTTTATCTCTCAAACTCCCCGGGATCTTTCTTTACAGACATTCTTCCACAGCTTTGCTGTTCCCCGTCAGGAGGACATCCGCAATCCGCATTCACTGCTTATTGCTTTTCGCAATTACAGCAGTCGATTTCCCTGATCCGGTCAAGCTCTGCAAGGTTTTCTGCACCTGCACGGCGGATCCCCGCAAAAATGGAGCCCGCAATATTGTGCCATACACTGAAAATCGCGCCCGGAAGTGTTGCAAGCGGATTGGCTGCAAAATTAGCTGCTGCCAGTGAGACAGCAAGGCCACTGTTCTGCATGCCTACCTCTATAGCTATAGCTGTTGTTCTGGAATACTCCACATGGAAGATTTTTGCAGCCAGAAATCCCAGCATCATACCACAGAAATTGTGGATCGCCACTACTCCAAGCACCAGAACTCCACATCTTACGATCTTCTCTGCATTTACAGCCACAATTCCTCCGATGATCATAACAATAGCTACAACCGACACCAGCGGCATAACATCGGATACCTTATCCACATGCTCTCCCGCAAGGCTCCGAAGAAAAACTCCCAGGAGAACCGGGATCAGAATTACCTTTACCACAGAAAGCACCATAGCCCAGAAGGATACTTCCACCCAGGCTCCTGCCAGAACATATACAAGAAACGGTGTCATCAACGGTGCTGCCAGTGTGGAAACTATAGTCATTCCCACAGAAAGCGCCACATCACCTCCTGCGATATAGGTGATCACATTGCTGGCTGTTCCGCCCGGACAGCATCCCACCAGGATCACTCCCAGTGCCAGATCTGCCGGAAGGTTCATCACTTTACACAGAAGCCAGGCGATCACCGGCATAATGGTATACTGAGCCACTGCACCGATCACCACTTCTTTGGGTCTGGAAAAAATTGCCCGGAAGTCATCCAGTTTTATGGTCAGACCCATACCAAACATGATCACTCCCAGAAATACAGACGTATAGTTCGTCATCCAAGAAAATCCGTCACGCCAGAAAAAAGCCAGGCAGGAAAAAGCAATGATAATGATCCCGATATATCTGGATGCAAGGCTGCTGATAATTCCGATTTTCTTTAAAATTTTCCCCATGCATTACACCTCGTAGCTGAAGTTGTCGATCAGTCTTGTTTTTCCGATGTAAACAGCCATTGCTACAAGAACGCTGCGGTCAGCTTTTTCCACCGGCTGCATGGTAAGTGCATCTACCATGGATACATAATCGATCTTTGCCAGAGGCTCTGCTTCGATCACTGCTCGCATTTTTCCGAGAAGCTCTTCTGCCGGGATTCCTGCGTGAATGGCTTCCTGTCCGGCTTTTACTGCCTTTGACAGGCAAAGAGCTGCTTTTCTCTCTTCAGGGCTTAAGTATGTATTTCTGGAGGATTTTGCAAGTCCGTCCTCCTCACGGATGATCGGACAGCCTACGATCTCAATATCGAAGTTCAGATCACTCACCATCTTGCGGATGATGGCCAGCTGCTGTGCGTCTTTCTGTCCGAAATATGCTCTGTCCGGTGCCACAATGTGGAACAGCTTGGTCACAACGGTACACACACCTTTGAAATGGATCGGACGTGTTTTTCCGCAAAGTGTCTCTGACAGAGTATCTATACTTACAAATGCGTGGGGATCATGATACATCTCGGAAGGCTCCGGGCAGAAGATCAGGTCTGCTCCCAGGCTTTCGCAGAGTTTGCTGTCACGCTCAAAGTCTCTCGGGTAGGCTTCCAGGTCTTCGGTAGGACCGAACTGTGTAGGATTGACGAAATCGGATACCACTACGATATCATTCTGCTCTCTGCATTTTTTGATCAGGCTTGCGTGTCCCTCATGGAGAAATCCCATGGTTGGCACAAGGCCTACTGTTTTTCCTTCTTTTTTCCACGCTTTGATCTGTTTTCTTGTTTCTTCTACTGTTTTTGTTACCTGCATTGTGCTCTCCTCTTTTCCGGTTCTGGAACCGGTTTTCTTTATAGATTCGAGATAGCCTCTTTTCTGAATTCACCTTCGTCTTATTGTATTTCTAATCTGCGTCAGGCCATATCCTTCAGCAGTCCGTGTTTCTCATAATTGGTCACTCTGCTGATCCTGTTCTCTTCATCTACAAATACAACTGCAGGCTTGTGAGTACGGGCTTCTTCCTGCTCGTACTGTGCGTAAGCCATGATGATGATCTTGTCACCGGTACTTACACATCTTGCTGCTGCTCCGTTCAGGCAGATCATACCGCTTCCGCGTTCTCCGCAAATGGTGTATGTCTCGAAACGGCTGCCGTTGTTCACATCTACGATCTGAACCTTCTCATATTCCAGTATCCCGGCAGCTTCCAGCAGTTCCTCATCCACAGTGATACTTCCTACATAATCCAGTTCCGCCTGGACAACGGTTGCTCTGTGGATCTTTCCTTTTAACATCTCTATTGTCATCTTATATAAGTCCTTTCCTGCAGGGAATAATTTTCAAGTGGATAAAAGCATCCGCTTCTGTATTTAATAAAAAAGCGTCTCGGGGTACACTTCGACCCTGAAACGCTTCTGATTGATTCCCTGTATATTGAGTCCTGTTTTTTATACACGAAAAGCATGCTCTTCAACAGTTGTTCAAAATTCCCATAACTGTTGTAACGCCTTCGTTATCATCGATACAGGCTCGTATCTTTTATAATTTTCATATATCCGTCCGTTCCCGATCCCGGGTTCCGGCTAGCTATTTTTATATAAGATTCCAGTGATTTCAGCCAGAGTATAGTTTTGAGTCCAAATACTATCTCTGTGGGGTATTATTGCACCCCGACACTGGTTTGTCAATAATTTTCATATTCTCTATTATCGTGAATGGCAGTAATAATCCCAAAACCAGTTACTTTCACCAAAAAACCCTCCCACACAGCAATTTCTCTGCCATGTGAAAGGGCTTTAGCTTTCTTCCTTTATGCACATTATTTATGGATATGCACATCCAGCTGATTATAAGGAATCTCAATTCCATAATAATCAAAATCTTCCTTGATCCTCTGGTTCAATCTCCATCTGGCTGCCCAGTAGCGGTCGGTATCTACCCAGACACGAAAGCCCATGATCACAGAGCTTTCTGCCAGCTCGTCTACGAATACCACCATCTCTTCGTCTTCTCTTGTATCCGGATCCTCGGTGAGGATATCTTCCAGGATATCCTTGGCCTTCTGGATATCTGCATTGTAAGAGATCCCCACTTTGATCTCCAGCCTTCGCTGATCCCTTGCTGTTACGTTGGTGATGGTCACATTGGAAAGAGTACCGTTCGGGATCACGATGTGCTTGTTATCAATGGATAACAGCGTTGTATAACAGATCTCGACCTTGGCTACCGTTCCCTCGCTTCCGTCCTGTCCGTTAACGATGATGTAATCCCCTACCTGGAAAGGCTTGAACAGAAGAAGCATCATACCTCCTGCCAGGTTGGCAAGTCCGCCCTGGAGGGCAAGACCCATAGTAACACCTGCAGTTCCGAGAAGTGCTGCCAGAGATGATTCCTTTACTCCAAAGCTTGTGGATATGTTAAAGATCAGGAGTATGTAAAGTATGATCTTGACCAGTGAGGACATAAACTGTGCCACTCCTGTATCCAGCCTGGATTTTGTCAGTGATTTCCTCACAAACTTTACGATCCATTTAATTACCGTGCTTCCTACCCAGAAAGCAACAATAGCCAGAACAACCTTGATTCCGAATTTTGTGATGTCCGGCAGGTAATTTTCAAACATCTGCCTGTACTGGCTTACCTGATTTCCGACCTCCTGCACGGTCTGTACAGTACTATCCAATATAATCCCCCCTGTCTGATCGATCATTCGATATACATATGCGGATCGATCTATGTATTCCTGATGTAAACATTCCCTATAATCCGCATCTGGTAATATAATAATACAGCAGTGGTTTTTCCCTGTAAACCTGATTTCTCCGGTTCTATAAAGTATAGGGTATAAACCACTGCTGTATTTCTGTTATAGCTTTATTGTATATCTGTCCGGTAATCCGCCGCAGAATGCTGCAGAATATACGTTACTGTTCACTCCGTTCTCAGTAACACGCCTGGCGATGCACAGAATTTATGCTGATCGCATAAATTCGCGCGGTATGTCCCGGGTTTTCTCTTTATTTACTGATTCCCTTCATGGAAAGGCTGATACGTTTTTTCTTCATATCAACCCCAAGAACACGGACATCCACGATATCTCCCACACTGACTGCTTCCAGCGGATGTTTGATGAATTTCTCGCTCATCTCGGAAATATGGACCAGGCCATCCTGATGCACACCGATATCCACAAAAGCACCGAAGTCAATGACATTGCGGACAGTTCCCTTGAGGACCATGCCTTCTTTCAGGTCCTTCATATCCAGGACATCGGTACGGAGGATCGGTTTCGGCATCTCGTCACGTGGATCTCTGGCAGGTTTTTCCAGTTCCTTTACGATATCACGTAAGGTTGGCTCTCCGATCTCCAGCTCCTTTGCCAGTTTTCCGTAATCGCGGATCTGCCCGGAAATACCGGTAAGCTTACGCTCTGCCACATCTTCCGGTGTGTAGCCCAGCTTTTCCAGGAGTTTTTTTGCTGCGTCATAGCTTTCCGGATGGACACTGGTTGCGTCCAGAGGATTTTTGCCTCCTGTGATCCGTGTGAAACCTGCACACTGCTCAAAGGCTTTCGGACCAAGCTTTGCAACCTTAAGAAGCTCTCTTCTTGTCTGGAAACGGCCGTTTTCCTCACGGTAGGCTACAATATTCTTTGCGATGGCCTTGCTGATTCCGGAAATATACTCCAGAAGGGATGCAGATGCAGTATTCAGATCCACTCCGACCTTGTTTACACAATCTTCCACAACGCCGTTAAGGGCTTCTCCCAGCTTTTTCTGGTTCATATCATGCTGATACTGACCGACACCGATGGATTTCGGATCGATCTTTACAAGCTCTGCAAGCGGATCCTGTACACGTCTCGCGATGGATGCGGCGCTTCTCTGTCCAACATCGAAATTCGGGAATTCTTCCGTAGCAAGCTTGCTTGCGGAATATACAGAAGCACCTGCCTCGTTGGTGATAACATACTGGACCTTTTCCGGGATTTCCTTAAGAAGCTCCACGATGATCTGCTCGGATTCTCTGGATGCCGTTCCGTTTCCTACAGAGATCAGTGTCACATGATATTTGCTGATAAGCTTTTTCAGGGTTTCCTTTGCGGCACGAATCTTGGTCTCATTGGTTGGTGCTGTGGGATAAATAACTGTGGTATCCAGAACCTTTCCGGTAGGATCTACCACTGCCAGCTTGCATCCGGTACGGAAGGCAGGATCCCAGCCAAGAACTACCTGTCCTGCAATTGGAGGCTGCATGAGAAGTTGCTCCAGATTTTTGCCAAAGACATGGATGGCACCGTCCTCTGCTGCCTCTGTAAGGGCGCTTCGGATCTCACGCTCAATAGCCGGTCCGATGAGACGTTTATAGCTGTCCTCAATGGCTTCTTTCAGAACAGGTATAGTGTATGGATTATCGCGGACGATCACCTGTTTTTCAAGATAACGGATGATCTCTTCCTCAGGTGCAAGGATCTTCACAGTAAGGAATTTCTCTTTCTCACCACGGTTCAGAGCAAGGACACGATGACCTGCAAGCTTTTTCACCGGCTCCTCAAAGTCATAATACATCTCGTATACAGACTGCTCCTTCTCATCTCTTGCGGTGGAACATATAGTTCCCTTATCCATTGTTCTCTTACGGATACTGATACGATAATCTGCTTCATCAGAAATATGTTCTGCAATGATATCTCTGGCACCGCTGATGGCCTCTTCCACAGTTTTGACTTCTTTTTCCTCAGAAAGAAATGCTTTTGCCTCTTCTTCAAGAGGTTTCTTAGTCATCTGGAGAAGGATGATGTCGGCCAGAGGTCCCAGACCTTTTTCCCTGGCGATGATGGCACGTGTACGGCGCTTCGGGCGGTACGGACGGTAAAGATCCTCTACCACAACGAGTGTCTGCGCTGCCTCGATCTGTTTCTTCAGCTCCGGAGTCAGCTTGCCCTGCTCCTCGATGCTGCCCAGAACCTGAGCCTTTTTATCCTCAAGATTTCTTAAATAAGTAAGTCTCTCATTAAGATTACGAAGCTGTTCGTCGTTCAGTGTACCGGTTGCTTCCTTACGGTATCTGGAAATAAAAGGAATGGTGCAGCCTTCATCGATCAGCTTAACCGCTGCCTCGACCTGCCATTTCTCAACGTTCAATTCTCTGGTAATTACCTGAATAATATCCATTTTTATCTTTCTCCCGTTGTTTCAAATTTGCCTGAGGCTGCTTTTTCCTCTTTACACAGCTTCTGACATTTATCAAAGATCAATCTGTGCGATCACGTCCTTCAGAGCATTGGCGCTTGCATGAAGCTTCTCTGTCTCCTCCTCGGTCAGCGGAACACGAACGATACGTTTTACGCCTTCCGGTCCGATAGAAGCCATGGTACTAAGACATACGTCTTCAACACCGTACTCTCCGTGAAGCATGGTTGATACACTGACTATTGTATCAGATGCTGCAAGAAGAAGCGAGCAAAGTCTGCAAACAGATACGGCTACCGCATAAAATGTAGCACCCTTCTTGGCGATCACAGTTGATCCTGAAGTATGAACATACTCCAGAACCTCTTCTCTGTCAAGTGGCTGCAGATCTTTCTGATCCTCATGAACGATCTTGTCAAACTCATCAAGGGTCGCACCTGCAACAAAGGCTCTGGACCACGGTACAAAGGAAGTATCTCCATGCTCTCCGAATACATAGGCGTGGATGTTTTTCTCAGATACACCGTAGTGCTGGGAAAGTCTGCAGCGGAGACGGGCCGTATCCAGGGCGGTTCCGGAACCAAGGATCTGATTTTCCGGCAGTCCGGAAAGCTTTGCAAATGCATAAGTCATAATATCACATGGATTACTTACGATAATATAAAGCGCTTTGGGAGCCACCTTTACGATCTCCGGAGTAATACTCTTCATAATGTTGACGTTGGTCTGTGTCAGCTCGATGCGAGTCTGTCCCGGTTTTCTGGCAATACCGGAAGTGATGATCACAATGTCAGAATCTACAGCATCCGGGTAATCTCCTGCCACGATGGAGATCGGCTCACGGAAACTGGTTCCCTGCTCAATATCCATAACCTCACCTTCAGCCTTATCTTTGTTAATATCGATCAGAACGATCTCTGATGCAATACTCCTCTGTGATAAGGTATAGGCGATAGTTGCTCCTACACTTCCTGCTCCGATGATCGTAATTTTACTGCTCATATTTGTTCTCCTTTCAGCGTTGTTTGTCATTTTAATAACAACTTTAATTACACACATTCAAACATAACATAAAACATTGCCCTGTGCAATAAAAATTTTATTGTATTTCTCAGGTTAATCCCCGCTAATTTGCATTTCAAATTATTTAAACCGCTTATATTTTCTGATATTTCTCCTATTATTCTGTATACATTCCTGTTATTTTTTTATCGATTTATAGAAGCAATTTCAGAAACCTAGCAAAAAACCTCTGAACTTCAAAAAAAATCAAGAAGTCCAGAGGTTTCTTTCACCTCTTATTATTGGCTTAGATTCAGATGTTTATAGCTGCTCCAACGTTCACCCGGTTAATTCTTTGCCTGGGCAAGGGCCTTTTGTGCAGCGTCCAGAATCCCTTCGGAGGAATATGTGGCTCCGCTGACAGTATCGATCCCATCCGCCGACTGGTTTGCCATGATCTGAGAATAGATCGTGCTCCATGCAGGATCAAAAAATTCCGGTGTATCCTGATTTGTCTGCTCAATGGATGCGATCTGGCCTCCTGAGATCGTAATTGTCAGATATGTTTTTCCTCCATATCCAAAAGCCGAGCCTGTATACGTTCCATCTCTGTACCTTCCCACCGGTTCCGGTGCTTCCGTTGGCTCCGGTGTTGCATCCGGCTCATCTGTCCCTGGTGTTGGAGTTACATTGGGTTTTTCAGGAACCGGCGTCGGGGTTGCTGCCGGCGTCTCTGTTGGCTTCGGTGTGGCTGTTGGTTTCGGCGTTGCCGTAGGTTTCGGTGTGGCTGTTGGCTTTGGTATCGGTTTCTTTGTAGGAGTTGGTGTGGGTTTCTTTCCATACTCCGGATTAACCGCTTCTTTGAGGGCTTTTTTTACAGCATCCAGAATCCCGTTGGAGGAATAGGTTGCTCCGCTGACTGCATCAATATCATCCACAGAATCTGTACCGATGATCTGTTCTTCCAGCACGCTCCATGCTTTTTCAAAAAACTGCTTTGTGTCCGTATTTTCCTGTTTCAGAGCTTCGATCACTCCATCCTTGATGGTCACAATTACTTTCACGTCTCCATTGAAGCCCTTTGCCGAAGCTGTATATTTACCATCCAGATATTTTTTGGGACTGTCCGGATCTTCCGGTTTCTTTGTAGGAGATGGTTTTTTGGATGGTTTTTTTGTAGGTGACGGAGCTGATGTCGGAGTTGGTAAAGCAGTTGCCGCAGGTATAGGGGTGACCTGCTGGCTGTTTCCATCTGCCGCTGCCTGGGAGAGGGCATTCTGAACTGCCTGGATGATTCCGTTGGAGGAATAGGTTGCTCCACTTACTGCATCTACATTCGGTGTATTTCCGGCGATCATCCTGCTGATCACACCCTGAGCTGACGCAAAATACGACGCGGTTTCTCCAGATGCCTCCAGAATATCTATAGCTGCAATCTTTCCACCGCTGATTGTTACTCTCACGCGGATCGTCCCGCCAAATCCGGTTCCACTTCCTTCATACGTACCGTCCTTATATCCATCTGCCGGAACGCTTGCTACCGGTGTCTGCGTGGTTCCCTGTCCTGCGGCGCCGGCATTGCTTTTTGCAGATTCGGAAACCTTTCTTGTACCGGAGCTTTTTTTCGCTGCTGTTTTTTTTGAACTTTTTTTAGATGAGCTTTTCTTTTTTGTTGTACTGTTTTTCTCAGCTGTGCTGTCAGAAACAGTATTTTCTTTTTCATACCCGAGATATTTTTCCAGCTCTGAAGCGGACATTACGGTCGTCTCTGCCTGCCCGACTGCTTCTGTCTCTCCATCAGAGCCCTTCGCCTTTATGCCTGAAAACACAAGCGCCGCAATCACAGCAGCTGCAGGGACCAGCTTGGTCCAGGGTATCTTCGGAGTATTTTTTTCCTCCTGCTTTTTATCTTTCAGATCTTTTTCCATGCTTCCTTACTCTCTCCTCTTTTCTTGCGGCCTCTGTCAGACATTGCTCTTCAGAAATCAGCAGACCTCTGCCGCAGACATTGCTCTATGTCTGCGGCAGAGGCTCCCGGATATCTGTGATCACATTCGGTTCAACAGTGAAATTATTTAACTGTTACCACAAATTTCTTTGTAATTCCGTTGCATTTCACTGTGATCGTTGCTTTACCTTTTTTGATTCCCTTTACAACACCCTTGCTGTTTACAGCTGCAACTTTTTTATTGCTGCTTGTATATGTAACCTTGCCTGCAGGTGCTGCTTTGGATCTGATGGTTGTTGTTTTACCTTTTTTGATCGTTGCAGAAGATTTTACAAGACTGAATGCAGGATTCTTGACAACTACTTTGCAGGTTGTCTTCAGGGCTCCTGCCTTTGCTGTAATCGTAACGGTTCCTGCTTTAATTCCTTTTACAACACCTGTTTTACTGTTTACGGTTGCAACCTTTGTGTTGCTGCTTGTGTATTTTACAGTTGCAGATGGTGTTGCAGTTGCTTTTACAGTTGCTGTTTTTCCTTTGTAGATCGTTACGGAAGCCTTTGCGAATTTAATTGTAGAAGCTTTTACTGTTACCTTGCAGGTTGCTGTGGCATTTCCGACCTTTGCTGTGATAACTGCTGTTCCGGCTTTTACGCCTTTAACAACACCCTTGCTGCTTACTGTTGCAACCTTTGTGTTGCCGGACTTAAATGTCACTGTTGCATCGCTGTCATTTGTTGTTGCCTTAAGAGTCGTTGTTTTTCCTGTATATACAGCTGCTGCTGTCTTATCAAATGTAACTGTTACCTTCTGAAGCTCTTTCTCTGCTCCCTGAAGATGTTCAAGTGCTTCATTTACCTCAGCCTGACTTGCATCTGTTTTTGCAAGAATGTCTTCTGCTTCCTGAAGCTCACCGGCAAAGGACTTCCAGGTTGCAATTGTGTAATCTGCCTCTGCCAGAGCCTTTGCAGCTTCCACTTCTGTTTTAAGACTTGTAAAATCAGTCGGCTCCATTGTAGGATTTACGATATTCTCTGCAGTTGCCTGGAAGCTGTAGGTATAGTCATTATATCCAAGAGCATACACTGTCAGTTTCCAGTATCCTGTTCCGTCTGTTCCTCCCGGAAGCTTGCAGCGTGCAGATTTTGTAAGTCCAAGCTGGATTCCCATTGCTTTATGCATCCAGTTATCTGCGGCAAACTTGGTTCCATAAGAAGCGAGGCATTTTGTATATGTGGAATCATCTCCATAATAATCCCAGCGTACAGCCTGCATATTTGCACCAAGATCGCCATAATTTCCATTGAGATCCACACGGAGGAATTCGCCGTAGCTTCCGCTTGCTGCTTTTACACTCGGCTTGATCTCTGTTGCTGTTTTTAACGCCTGATCCTTGATACCGGAAGCTGTTCCGTCTGATTTTCTTGCTGTAAATGTAAAGCCGTCACCATTTTTCTCCGCATATTTCAGACCATTTGTCTGTGCATTTACGTCTGCCACAAGGCCTTTATAATACTGGAGATTGTTTTCACTGTATCCTCCGGAGAGCACAGCTCCATCCTGTACGACATTATACTTTTTGCAGAAATCTGCAAAATCTGCGGTCTTAACTGCTACCGGAACATATTTCAGACCATATATCTCATAATGATCCATCGTATAGGTTTTTCCATCTTCTGTTGTTATACTGCCTCTGTTCCATTTTACCTTGGAACCGTCTGTAAGATAAAGTGTGCTTCCTTTATCCTCCCAGTAGGATACGTCGAATCTGGTTCCGTCTTCAGCAATGATCGTAGCTTCTGTCTGATAGCTTCCTCTGTGGAGTCCATGATTTGCAGTCGCTCTTGTTACTGTATCAAAAGCTCCTGTATCAAACTCACTATGTGAATCCTTCTCTTCTGAAGAGCTTGTATCTCCAGCTGCATATACGCCTTCTGCTGCCCAGTACTCACCCCAGGTAAGTCCTGCATATACGTACTGATACTCGCCTGTCAGCTGGTCAGAATCGGAAAATGCTTCCGCCACTTCATCGCCTTCTGTGAAATCCTCTTCCCCTGTAGAGAACGGGTCTGCTTCCTCTGCTGTATCTTCCTGCTGGATATCCTCTGTCTCGTCTGCAACAGCTTCTGGCACTGCTGCATCCTCTGCTGCTTCTTCTGTTATGTCTGCAGCATCCTCTATAGCTTCTTCTGCTACAGCTTCAGTATCCTCTGTGCTAAAATCCTCCGTATCTCCTGTCTCTGCCTCGGAAACCACGGCTGCATCAAGATCAGATGCCATTACAGCGGTCGGAAAGGTTGTTGCTGCCACTGCAAGACTTAAAATGCATGGAGCTGTTTTTTTCAATAGATTCCACTTCTGCATTGCTTATTCCTCCTAAAAATATGATATATTTATAGAACCCTTTCCAGGTTTACTATCGCAAGTACAGCGGATATGAGCATTCCCCTCTGCCAAACAGTCATAAACCGGATCGCCGGGAAATCAGCTTCACTCTGCAATATCCTCCACACTATAGGAATCCGCAAGCAGGCTGAACCGCTCCTTCATCCCCTCAGTGAGATACACATGATGGTCTTCATCCACAAAAAGTCCGTCTGCACCGTAAGCTTTCAACAGCTGTGTCCCTTTTTCCACCCCCAGCACAAAACATGCTGTGGAAAGCGCATCTGCCTCCAGACCTGAGTCACAGACTACCGTTACCCCGGTCACTCCGCTTTCTGCCGGATAGCCGGTAGACGGGTCCATAATGTGGTGATACCTTACACCATTTTCGATAAAATATTTCTCATAATCTCCGGATGTGGAAAGAAATTCTGTACCATTTAAGGCAACCACACCAAGATAGTCATCCTCATTTTCAGCTCTGGGATCTGTCACTGCCACATTCCAGGAAGAACCATCCGGCTTGCTTCCGTAGGTCATGACACTGCTTCCTCCCAGATTCATAAGTGCTGCTGTTACATCCTTCTGTGTTTCCAGCTCTTTAAGGATCAGGTCACAGCCAATACCCTTTCCCGCTGCTCCAAGATCCAGAGAACAGCCCTCCTCCATGTGGACCGTATTTCCGTCAAGAAAAATCTTCTGATACCCGGAATCCTTCAGAACATTCTTAATTTCTGCTTCTTCCGGAATTTTCTGGTTTTCCCCTCCAATATCCCACAGGCGGATCAGCTTCCCGATGGTTGGGTCAAAGGCTCCGTCAGAATCCTCTGCGATCTTCAGAAGACGTTTCAGGTATCCGGAAAGCTCGTCGGAAATCTCCGTATCTTTTCCGCTGTCTGCATTCACCTTATAGATCTGGGACTTCTCATTGGTCCAGGAAAGAAGGTTCGTCTCCACATCTGTCAGCACAGCTGTCAGCTTACTGTTTATATCGTCACCTGTGGTATAGAGTGTTTCTGATACCACAGTATCCATTGCAAAATCTGTATCGGTATATGTCTGTACATCATTTTCCGAAGCAGCCATGCACAGCACAGGAAACAACACCGCAATTCCTGTAAATGTAGCTGCTGCCAGAAAAGTTTTCTTTTTCAGAGCCTGATATCTCATAGATCATTTTTCCTCAATTGTTCCAATGTGAATATTTTTTCTCGGACATGCTGCGGCACATGCGTGGCAGCAAAGACATTCGCCGGATCTGCCTGTGTCGCCGTCGATATCCAGATGAGCCGGACATCTTTTTTTACAGAGACCACATTTCGGCGGACATTTCTCACGGTTTCTCCGAAACAGTGCGCCCGGAAGGATTGGCATTAATGCAAAAACCGCTCCCATGGGACAGAGAAACTGGCAGAAAAACCTTTCCTGTGTACACATTCCCACAATGAGCAGCACCAGGAGCACAATTCCCACCAGATATTTGCTGTTCGGGAGCCGTCCTGCCGTGAGCATGGAAAAAACATCCCACGGGCTGGTTCCCGTAAGCTTTCCGTATACACCTGTAAGGCAGGAAAGCAGGATCAGTGCCAGTACGATATATTTGACTTTCTGAAGCCCGTGAATCATTTTTTCGGAAAGAGCCGGTTTCTTTTTTTTGTGAAAGCATTTCATCCGGATCCAGGAAAAGCCTTCATATACGGCATCTCCGAAAGATCCGAATGCACACGCATATCCGCAGAAATGTCTTCCGAAAAAGCAGGTAAAGATCAGAAGCACTGCCGTTACAGTCAGAAAGGAATTCCACTCCACCGGCTGACCGTCCGCAATGGCAAGAAAGATCGATTTGATACCTGCAAAGGCTGTAGAAAACAGAGACGGGGCGGCAATAAAAAATGCCAGCTGTATTCCCGCACGCATCAGCCTTACCTCCCGCTGTCTTTTTTTCATGAGTTTTCCGCCTTTCCAAGTGCCGCATCCACTGCGTTCAGGATTCCTGTGGAGCTGAACGTTGCTCCGGATACGGTATCCACATCTGTACTCTGAACACTCAGGATGGAATTGATCACACTCTCTGCCTGTGAAAGATATGCACTGTCCTCACCTGGGGCGCTGACTACGTTGATGGATGTGATCTCATCACCGGTAAGTGTCACCTCCACCTGAATGGTCCCGCCGTATCCCTCAGCTTCTCCTGTATAGGTTCCATCTTTATATACATTATCGGAATCTGCGGTTGCTGTGTTCTCTGCGTCTGCATCGGATACATTGCCGTCTGAAGTGTCTGTTGTTTTGTCATCGCCTGCTGTATCTGCATCACTGCTGCCTGATCCTGCAGATGCTGCCTGATTCTGCATACGATTTACATAACTCGTCTCCAGCGCACTGAGAAGTTCATTCTGCTGCTCCTGAAGTGTATCTACCTTATCTGTCAGAGCCGCGATCTCTTTTTCATTTGCCTGGGCTTTCATGCTGCTGTTATAAAAAAGTACAGCCAGGATCACCAGCAGTAAGGAGATCACTCTCATATAAAAATTCTGATTTTTCATCTCTTTTCTCCCTTGTATTTTTAACAATTCTGTAAATTGCTGCATCAGGCCCAGCTGTGCGAACATATATTGCTGCGTCAGATGCTCTCGATCTATTCCTTCAATCTGCGTATAACTGTCTTTTGGACAAATTATATAGTTTTTATCCATATACATAAATTAGTTTTGATTAATCTTTTTTGTAAAATTAGACGATGCTAACTTACAGCTAGGTATTATATCACCTGTTTTTTTTCTTGTCTACACTTTTGTTAGTAGTTTATAACTTTTTCCAATATGAATTTTTTCGCCACTCCTCCCTTTCCGTTGGGAACAGCTGTATGAATTATGGTTAGATATCATTAACTTATGTTTGCCTTTTAATTTCGATTATGATATGATTTTTTCTGAATCTGTAATAGAAATGGAGATTTGTTTTGAAGAAAAAAGAATTGATTTTTATTGCCGGGATCCTGATTCTGGCGGGGGTTCTCTGGCTTGGTTTTCAGATTGCGGGGAAACGTTCCCATAATACGATCCGTATTACCGTTGACGGAAAAGAATTCGGAACCTATTCGCTTTCCCAGGACCAGATCATCCACATCGGAGACACCAATGTCTGCGAGATCAAAGATGGAAAAGTTACAATGATCGAAGCAACCTGCCCGGATCATTACTGTATGAAACAGAAGGCTGTGGACGAGCACGGCGGTTCCATCATCTGCCTTCCTAATAAGGTTGTGATAGAAGGGGAAAATACTGCAGCGGATTCGGATTCGGAGAGTTCGCCTAAAATTGATGCGGTGACATAAAATTTCCGGAGAATATGCGCAATGCGTGTTCTCCGTAGATTTTTCTCTGACAGACGGTATTCTGTCTGTGCTATTCCTGCAACGATATTCCTGCAACAAATGAAAGGATTTATTTATGAAACGAAAAACAGCTTATCTCGGATTATTTGCCGCAGTAGCAATCATTTTTGGATATGTGGAGTCTCTGGTCCCTGTATTTACAGGGATTCCGGGTATCAAGCTCGGGCTTGCAAACCTGGCGGTGCTTTTTATACTGGACCGATATTCCTTTAAAGAAGCGGCTCTCGTGTCCGTTGTCAGAATCCTGGTGATCGGATTTATGTTTGGAAATCTGTTCAGTATTTTGTATAGTCTGGCTGGCGCTGCGCTTAGCCTGACTGTGATGGAGCTTTTGAAAAAACATTCCGGCTTCAGTCTGATCGGTATCAGTGTGGCCGGTGGTGTCACACATAATATCGGGCAGCTGATCGTTGCCATGATCGTGGTGAGCAATACGAGTTTGATGGTTTATGCACCGGCACTGCTGGTGGCAGGAGTCCTGGCGGGAATTCTCATAGGTGGGTTGACAAAGGAGGTTGTGGGACGACTTCCTTTGAATCTATAATTATGTGGTTTGCTTTTTGGATTATGGTTTTCACTTTTTAAAGTGAGGGGAAATTGGGTGGTTTGATTTTTTAGATTATAGTTTTCACTTTTTGAAGTGAGATAAATTGGATAGTTTGATTTTTTGGGATTGTAGTTTTCACCTTTTGAAGTGAGAGGAAATTGGATGGTTTGATTTTTTTGGATTATAGTTTTCACTTTTTGAAAGTGGGTAATTTGCGAGAAGGGGAAGCACTCATAGTTGCGAAGGCCGTCTCCCCTTCTCGCGCTCTTCCCCTCCTGGCCACGCCGCTGTGATGCGTTGTGGAATGTGTAAGTGTATCGGCTCAGTCCTGTATTCTGCTGTATCGGCAGTGACAGACTGAGCCGATTATTGATTCTGCCATGTATTCTGCTGCACTGGCAGTAGCAGGCTGAGCCGATTATTGCTTCGGCACTGTATTCTACTGCACTGGCAGTAGCAGACTGAGCCGATTATTGCTTCTGTCTTGTATTCTGCTGCACTGGCAGTAGCAGGCTGAGCCGATTATTGCTTCGGCACTGTATTCTGCTGTACCGACAGTAGCAGGCTGAGCCGATTGTTGCTTCGGCACTGTTTACTGCTTCTTCACTGTTTATCGCTTCTGGCTGAATGGGAAAGTGGACTGCGTAGCGGGCCTGTTCTCTGGATTGTGGTGTATCGCTGTTATTCAGGAACAGGCTTTGCCAATATATTTACGTTAGCATAAATCGGCTCGACCTTCCACAGCCAACGTAGTAGAATCCATCGCCCCTCCAATATCTTCACATATTTCTACAGCCTACAATAGCTGCGTGCCCGGAAAGGGGGAGCTCGAGGGGGAAAAGCGGGCTTCGCAACTTTGAGTGCTTTCCCCCTCGTACCTGCCCATGCCAAAATGGTCCCCCTGAAAGGGAAAGTACCTACGTCTCAAGCATCCCCCCCGGAAAGGGCATCACCTGCGTTTCAAGCATCCCCCGGAAAGGGCATCACCTACGTCTCAAGCATCCTCCCGGAAAGGGAAAACATCCTCCCGGAAGGCGATCAGGCTTCGGTTTCATCATGGAACTGCGGGATCGGAGTTACCGGAGGATAAGAATCCACCGGAGGTTCATCAAACTCTCCGGAAATATTCCGATAGAAAACTGCCATACAGGTTTCTATATAAGGCACCAGCCAGATCAGTGCCAGATACAATGTAAATATGGAAAAAATGATCCACGGAACAAAACTTAAGAGCATTTTCATATATTCCCAGTAATGTCCCTTCATAAGCTTTGCACTGGCTTTCAGTGCCTGCACTCCTTTTATGTCCGAATTATCGGACAGGATGTAATAGCTCATGGTGAACGGCATAGCTGCCAGCAGGTTCAGCGCGAACCCGAGAAGTGTGAGCAGCATGTAAGTTACTGCCCAGTTCATCTGCTCCTCCGTTGTATTTCCCATATTGCTTGTAAAAGAAAACCACGCCAGTGGAAGTGATGTCACCAGATTGATCAATGCCAGCACAAAGGATGCCACGATCACATGATCCGGCTGATGGCTGAAAAAGTACAGAAGGTCTCCGAAAGAGTAGGCTTCCCTTCTGGAAATATTCAGATAGATCCGGTAAAGTCCTGCGGAAAAAATACAAATCACCAGAGAAAGGACAAAGCTGAATACCTCTCCTCCAATGATCGCATACAGGGAATCTCCCGGAAAAAGTGCTGTGGAAATATAGCTTGAAACTGCGCTCATCGCCGCAACCGCAATACTCCCGATCACAGGGACCGTAAAATTACCGGCCAGAGTTTCCCCTGCCAGCTTCTTACAGCCCTTCAGATTTTTTCTCATAATTCTGTATCCCTTCGTTATAGAAGGCGGAGACTCATCCAAGCCTCCGCCCCGTCATTTTTTACTTCAGATATATCATATTCTCATATTTCACATCTGTTTAGTCTGCAAGATTAAACGCATCATGTACCGCATTCATGGCACGTACGCCATCTTTCTCGTTAATGAGAACCGTCACACGGATCTCAGATGTTGCGATCATATTGATGTTCACACCCTCATTGTAAAGGCTCTCGAACATTTTTGCAGCAACACCCGGATTGCTCATCATACCTGCTCCTACAATAGAAAGCTTGGCAATGTTTTTCTCCGCATGAAGCTCAGAATAGGCGATGCGTGCCTGGTTAGCTTCCAGAACACCCATTGCATCGTCCAGATCATTTTTATCAACAGTAAAGGAAATGTCCTTGGTTCCGGCACGGCCGATAGACTGAAGGATCATATCCACATTGATATTTTTCTTAGCCAGGGTATCAAAAAGCTTAAATGCCACTCCTGGTGAATCTTTAAGTCCGATCACAGCAATACGTACTGCATCTGTATCCAGAGCAACACCGCTGATCAGCATTCTCTCCACTGTTACTTCCTCCTTTACCACAGTTCCTTCGCTGTTGTTGAGACTGGAACGTACCACCAGCGGCACGCCGTATTTCTTTGCCATCTCCACAGAACGGTTATGAAGCACTCCCGCACCCAGAGTTGCCAGATCCAGCATTTCATCGTAAGTGATCTCCTTAAGCTTGCGGGCATTCGGAACCTTACGCGGGTCAGCGGTATAAACACCGTCCACATCGGTATAGATCTCACAGGCATCTGCATGAAGCGCTGCCGCAAGAGCTACAGCTGTGGTATCAGAACCGCCACGTCCAAGTGTGGTATAGTCATTATATTTATCAATGCCCTGGAAGCCTGTGACCACAACGATCCTGCGGTTATCCAGCTCTCTGCGGATACGTGCCGCCTCGATCTTTTTCAGGCGTGCGCTGCCATGTGCACTTGTTGTGTGCATAGCTACCTGAAAAGCGTTCAGAGAAACAGCCGGTACTCCCAGACTGTCCATAGCCATGGACATCAGTGCCACTGACATCTGCTCTCCGATGGTAAAAAGCATATCCATCTCACGTTTCGGAGGTTTGTCATTGATATCCTTTGCCATGGTGATCAGCTCATCGGTATACTTACCCATTGCAGAAAGCACGATCACCACGTCGTTTCCTTTTTTGTAATCTTCGATACATCTTCTGGCAACATTAAAGATACGCTCTTTGTTTGCCACAGAAGTACCGCCGAATTTTTTTACAATCAACATGTTCTTTTCTTCCCTTCGGCATCAATCCTTTACACGGATCATTGCCAGTACTTTTCCGGTGAGCTTGCTGATCTTCTCATAATATTCAGCCTGCTTCATCACCGGTGTGATAAATCCGAATTCGTCCGGAAGGTCATCCGGCTCGATGGTCTGTACATCACCAAAAGCTTTTTCCACTTCATCCATAGTAGTATCAGACACACGTACGAAGAAACGTCCCTCAACTTCATCCATATCCATAAGCTTCAAGGCATAGCTGCTCCAGTTTGTCATGATATTTCTGTGGAGATGCTTTGCTTCATCCACAACATCTGCAACTACTGCACTTGCAGTCGGAAGCTTACCTGCTCCGCTTCCGTAGAACATGGCATCTCCAAGAACATTTCCGTGCACAAATACTGCATTAAACACATCATTTACACTGTAAAGCGGGCTACTCTGGCCTACCAGGAACGGCGCTACCATTGCATAGAAAGAATCTCCGATCCTGCGGCTTGTGGCAAGAAGCTTGATAGTCATGCCAAGCTCTTTTGCATATTCCATATCTGCCGGTGTGATCTTTGTGATTCCTTCTGTATAAATATCCTCGTAATTCAGGAATTTTCCGTATGCAAGTGAAGAAAGGATGGCGATCTTACGGCATGCGTCAGCACCTCCTACGTCTGCAGTCGGATCTGCCTCTGCATAGCCCTTTGCCTGAGCTTCCTTCAGAACCGTATCAAAATCACAGTTCTCTGTGCTCATCTTGTAAAGCATGTAGTTGGTGGTTCCGTTAAGGATTCCTGTGATCTCATCGATCTCATCTGCTGTCAGTGAAGAATTCAGTGCGCGAATGATCGGGATACCGCCGCCGCAGCTTGCCTCAAAAAGGAAATTGATATTTTTTTCTTTTGCGATCTCCATGAGCTCGGAACCATGCTTGGCTACCAGAGCCTTATTGGATGTGCTTACGCTCTTTCCTGCCTGAAGCGCTCTTTTTACAAAGGTATAAGCCGGCTCGATCCCGCCCATAACCTCAACAACAATATCTACCTCCGGATCGTTTACAATCACTTCATAATCATGAACCAGAACTTTCTCAACCGGATCTCCCGGAAAATCTCTTAAATCAAGAACGTACTTGATGTTAATCTCATCTCCAGCTCTCTTGTTAATACTCTCATGATTGGTGTTGATGACTTCAACAACTCCGCTTCCTACTGTACCGTAGCCTAATACTGCTATGTTTATCATATGCTTACTCCCTGCCTAAAATTTTCAAATAGTGTATACCGTCTCTCTGCTCAATATTCTCCACCATAGCCTCTGCGTCGCCTTCTCCCGGAAGGATGTCAACGCTCAGCGTCAGCGTTGCGACTCCGTTAATGGGAATACTCTGATGTATGGTCAGGATATTACCGTGAAAACGGGCAATCGTCTGCAGCACCATTGATAAAAGCCCCGGCTCATCGTCCATCTGAATGATAAAGGTGATGGTCTTTCCCTTGGTCTCCTCGTGGAAAGGAAAAATATCGTCCTTATATTTGTAAAAAGAACTGCGGCTGATCCCGGTCCTTTCAGCAGCTTCCTGAACAGTAGCCACCCGTTTGGATTCCAGCAGTCTCTTGGCCTCAACCACCTTGAGAAGTACCTCTGGCACTGCCCGTTCTCTTACTACATAGTATTTTTTCTTTTCAACCTGTTTCTGCATAGCAACCTCTCTGACTGCTGTTCACATTGTGGCCAGCAGCCTCCTGTCCGTTTCATAAAGACAACTGTTTTTGTACAAGAGATATATTATCATAATAAAAGAAACTCCACAAGCGCTTTTTTGCCTGCGGAGTCCTTTTCTCTGTCTTTATGGGGTTCCGTGACAGTAATGTTATTCTTTCTTTTTCGCCAGCGCGATCCATTTCAGGTATGCATTGATAAAAATGTCAATACCACCGTCCAGAACTGCGTCAACATTACCGGTTTCTTCATTGGTTCTATGGTCTTTTACCATGGTGTATGGCTGCAGGACATAGGAACGGATCTGGTTTCCCCAGCCGATATCTGTTACTTCGCCTCGAATGCCGGAAAGCTTCTCCTCAGCTTCCTGCTGTTTCAGCAGATACAGCTTGGCCTTCAGCATCTGCATAGCCTTATCCTTGTTCATGTGCTGAGAACGTTCATTCTGGCACTGTACCACGATTCCAGTCGGAAAATGGGTGATACGGATCGCAGAGGATGTCTTGTTGATATGCTGTCCACCGGCACCACTGCTTCGGTAGGTATCGATACGGATATCGTCATCATTGATCTCAACATCCAGATCCTTCTTGATATCCGGCATAACATCGCAGGATACAAAAGAGGTCTGTCTCTTTCCTGCTGCATTAAACGGAGAAATACGTACAAGACGGTGAACACCCTTCTCGGATTTCAGATAACCGTAGGCGTTCTCTCCGTTCACCTGGAAGGTTACGGATTTCACACCGGCCTCATCACCGTCAAGGTAATCCAGAACTTCCAGCGCAAAGCCCTTCTTCTCCGCCCATCTGCTGTACATACGATAAAGCATTCCGCACCAGTCGCAAGCCTCTGTTCCGCCGGCTCCTGCGTTCAGCTTGATGATGGCGTTCTCTCCGTCGTACTCTCCGGAAAGAAGTGTCTTCACACGGATGCTGTCAAAGCTTGCCTGGAACTCGTCCAGCATTTCCTGGATCTCAGGGACGATCTCAGGATCATTCTCCTCATATCCCATCTCGATCATAGTTTCCATATCTTCCATCTGCGTTTCCAGATTATGGTATGTCTCAATATCGTCCTTGAGACTCTTTAACTGTTTCATCTTCATCTGGGATGCTTCCGCATTATCCCAGAAATCAGGCGCTTCCATCTCGCGCTCTAATTCTTCGACCTTCTGCTCTTTGTTAGCGAGGTCAAAGTGAATCCCTCACTTCCACTAATGGCTCTGTGTATGTTGCAAGAATACTCTTGAACTGATCTAACTCAACCACAGCTTCACCTTCTTTCTATATATTGATACAGGATTTCCTGCCTGTCTTATACAATACCATATGGGCATGGAAATTACAACGAAAACGTGGTCAGGGCGTAAATATCCCCTCTCCTGTGCTTCAAAAGCGGCAGCTGCTCACGGACTTTTTTTACCTCGTCCAGTTCCAGTTCCACAACCTTCACAGCCGGCTTCTCTTCCATCTCCATGAGGACTTTTCCCCAGGGGTCTGCGGCAATGGAGTGACCCCAGGAATGATACCCGGCGTTCAGGTCTCTGGCGGGTGCAGCTCCGATGGTGTATACCTGGTTATCCACGGCTCTCTGGCGGAACATCAGCTCCCAATGGAGGGGCCCTGTTGTCATGTTAAAAGCAGCCGGCGCGATGATCACCTGGGCGCCTTCGTCCACCATCAGCCTGGCAAGCTCTGGGAAGCGGAAATCGTAACAGATGCAAAGGCCCATCTTTCCAAATTCTGTATCAAAAACCGTCACCTGGTCTCCCGGTGTCAGGGTATCGGATTCTTTAAAATACTGACCGCCTTTTACATCAATGTCAAAAAGATGCATCTTCCGGTGTTTACCGATCTGATGACCATTTCTGTCAAAGACATAGGAAGTGTTATAAATATTGCCGGCTTCATCTCTCTCCGGCATACTTCCTGCTACGAGATAAATTCCGTGTTCTGCCGCCAGTCGGGAACATTTTTCCCAGGTATCTCCCCTCTCTGGTTCCGCATATTCCGGAAAGTATTTGTTCTCGTAGGGGCAGCAGAACATTTCGGGTAGGACTGCCAGATCGATCCCCTGAAGCTCCGGGCTGGCAAGAAGTTCTGCTGCCTGGGTGATATTGCGAAATTTATCCGTATATACATGTGTCTGAAGAATTGCAGTTTTTATAATTGCCATATTATCATGTCCCTTCTCTTACAGCGAAAATTAAGTATCTGTTATATTGACGCAGGATGACTTTCTCATATGCAGGGTGAGGGAATGAAGCGTAGCGATGGCTACGGCGATTGACGACAACGTAGCATATGAAAAATCAGACAAGTCTATATGACTATTATTTAATATTCGCTGTACTCTGTTCCTGTGTAACAGAAATCCCAGAAAAAATAGCCCCACCGCATCATCCGGGTGAGACTATTTTTATCTTCCTTCTCAGATCTTGGCAGCCTTACGTCCGCAGCACTGTTTGTATTTCTTGCCGCTTCCGCATGGGCACGGATCATTCGGGTATACTTTATCTTCTTTTCGCTGAACCGGTTTCTTCGGGCCTGCGCTGTCATCTTTGTTTGTGCCGGTTACCTTAGCAACCTGCTCACGCTCGATCTTCTGCTCTACATGAACATGATACAGCATACGTACAGTGTCTTCCTGAATGGAGCTGATCATGCTGTTAAACATCTCGAATGCGTTCATCTTGTACTCAACAACCGGATCTCTCTGGCCATATGCCATCAGACCGATACCCTGACGGAGCATTTCCATATCATCGATGTGATCCATCCATTTGCTGTCGATGCATTTCAGAAGGACAACTCGCTCAAGCTCACGAAGCTGTTCCGGTTCCGGGAACTCAGCCTCTTTTGCTTCATAAAGCTTCACAGCCTCTTCCTTCACAATGTGCTTGATCTCATCTTTCTTATGGCCTTTTACCTTCTCTGCGGTCAGCGGGTGGATCGGGATGATCGGAGTGATCGCAGTGTTGAACTCATCAAGATCCCACTCAGAAGAATCCATGTCATCGGAGAAGCACATGTCTGTCATGCTGTCTACGATATCTGTGATCATCTTATAGATGGCATCACGCATATTCTCACCGTCAAGTACCTGGCGGCGCTCCTCATAGATGATCTCTCTCTGCTCATTGTTAACCTGGTCATAATCGAGAAGGTTTTTACGGATACCGAAGTTGTTGAACTCGATCTTCTCCTGGGCTTTCTCGATGGCATTGGAAAGCATCTTGTGCTCGATCTGCTCATTCTCCTCAACACCAAGGGATGTGAACACCTTCATCAGTCTCTCGGAACCGAACAGACGCATCAGGTCATCCTCAAGGGAAATGTAGAAACGGGATTCACCCGGATCTCCCTGTCGTCCGGAACGTCCACGGAGCTGGTTATCGATACGTCTTGACTCATGACGCTCGGTACCGATGATCTTCAGACCGCCGGCCTCTCTTGCCACATCGTCAAGCTTGATATCGGTACCACGACCTGCCATGTTGGTCGCGATGGTAACGGCATCTGCCTGTCCTGCCTGAGCTACGATCTCAGCCTCAAGCTCATGGAACTTGGCATTCAATACATTGTGGGGGATTCCCTCTCTCTTCAGCATTCTGCTGAGAAGCTCGGAAGTCTCGATGGTGATCGTACCAACCAGTACCGGCTGATGTTTTGCGTGAGCTTCCTTAACTGCCTCTACAACGGCGTTGAATTTCTCTTTCTTTGTCATGTAAACAGCATCGTCAAGGTCTTTACGCTGTACTACACGGTTGGTCGGGATCTCTACAACGTCCATGCCGTAGATATCACGGAACTCTTTTTCCTCGGTAAGGGCTGTACCTGTCATACCGCCTTTTTTGTCATATTTGTTGAAAAAGTTCTGGAAGGTAATGGTTGCGAGAGTCTTGCTCTCTCTCTTAACCTTCACATGCTCTTTCGCCTCGATCGCCTGATGAAGACCATCGGAGTAACGACGGCCCGGCATGATACGTCCGGTAAACTCATCAACGATCAGGATCTCGTCATCTTTTACAACATAATCCTGATCCTTGTGCATCAGATTATGTGCACGAAGTGCAAGGATGATGTTGTGCTGGATCTCCAGGTTTTCCGGATCTGCCAGGTTCTCGATATTAAAGAATTTCTCAACCTTCTTGATACCCTGCTCGGTAAGGTTGACGATCTTATCTTTCTCATTTACAACGAAGTCACCGGTCTCGATAACCTCCTCACCCATGATAGCTGCCATCTTGGTCATCTCATGACTGGCCTCACCACGCTCCAGCTGCTGTGCAAGGATATCGCACACCTCATAAAGCTTGGTGGACTTGCCGCTCTGTCCGGAAATGATCAGAGGTGTACGTGCCTCATCGATCAGGACAGAGTCGATCTCATCGATGATACAGTAGTGAAGATCTCTCTGAACAAGCTGTTCTTTATAGATGACCATGTTGTCACGAAGATAATCAAATCCAAGTTCGTTGTTTGTTACGTATGTGATGTCACATCCGTATGCCGCACGACGCTCTTCCGGCTTCATGTCGTTAAGTACCACGCCTACAGTCAGGCCAAGGAACTCGTGAACCTTACCCATCCACTCGGCATCTCGTTTTGCCAGGTAGTCGTTGACGGTTACGATGTGAACACCTTTACCCTCAAGAGCATTCAGGTATGCAGGAAGTGTGGAAACAAGAGTTTTACCTTCACCTGTTTTCATCTCGGCGATACGGCCCTGGTGAAGGATGATACCACCGATGATCTGTACACGATAATGCTCCATTCCAAGTACACGCTTGGCTGCCTCACGTACGGTGGCAAATGCCTCCGGAAGAAGATCATCCAGTGTTGCACCTTCTGCAAGACGTTTCTTATATTCTCTTGTCTTGTCTCGTAACTGCTCATCCGTAAGCTGCTGCATCTGAGACTGATAGCTCTCGGTTTTCTCAACCAGCGGCATAATACGTTTTACCTCACGCTGGCTGCGGGTTCCAAATACTTTTGAAAAAACATTCATGTTTCTGCTCCAATCATTTTATTCGAATAAGACTGCTGTCTCTGATCTGTCCAATTTTGGATCATTCCAGTTCTCTGTTGATATCCGTTATACTGGATCACATATGGTATATATTCTACCACTTTCCTGTTATAAAAACAATGAACAATTATTTAACAAATCATGTCAGGAACAACAGAAAATATCCCGCATAGGATCCTGTTTTCGAGGATCCCGCGGGATATTACAGATCTTATTTTCTTACTTTTACATTTTTCACACTGCTCCAGGCACCGTAATATGTCTTTCCGCTCACTTTTTTGTATGCACGGATACGAACATAATAAGTGCTTCCCTTTTTCAAACCGGAAAGTGTTCGGGTCAGTGCACTGGCGGACACTGTCCTGGACCCTCTCATGGACCTTGATGCCGCATACTGGATCTGATAGCCGGAAGCACCAGCTGCTTTTTTCCAGCGGACAGTCAGCTTCCCGGAAGCCTTGCTGGACGGTTTGTACTGCACCGGAGCTGTCAGGCGGACAATCCTGCTGCCGTTTTTGTTATAAGCACTTAAAGCAGAGCCCTTGTATGCGCGGACTGTATAAGTATACATGGTTCCTGCTTTTACTGATCCGTCTGTATAGACCAGCGTATTGCTTCCGCTTACGGTAGCGATATTGACCCACTTGCTGCTGTTTCCGGTCCTTCGATAGATCTTATAGCCGGAAGCATTTGCAGCTTTTTTCCATTTGAAGACGATGCCGGCAGGGCTGTTGGAAGTGCCGGATAGCCCGGGAGTGGTGAGCTTTACAGTTGTTAAGGCCGCGGACCGGAACTGGTATACGGCTGACTGTACTTCATCAGTCTTTTTCCATTCAGAGTTCTGATAAACATACTTCTGGAAAAAGATATACATGTTATAAGTTGCGGCTTTGTTTATTCCTTTGGCAGATCCGATCCGCCAAGTAGTATTCTTCCTGTTATCGGTTGGATTTGGTGAAGTACTCCAGTAAACCGGCACCCACTTCACATCTCCAGGCCCGGGATTTGAATTTGTAGTTCCCGCACCGGTCACGGTAAAATTATAATATTTATTCGGAGTAAATTTCAGCGGAGAATCCAAACCTCTTACAAAACTATCTTTAACATCCGGTATATAAGGTGTATAGGCTGGCGTCGGCGTCACATCATATTTCGGGCGGGTTCCCCTGTAATTCAACTTTAATTTTTTCAGGTTGCTGGTTCTTCCGTCTGAACCCAATACCTTAAGATACAGATCAAATTCTTTCTCTATATCCAGATTCTTAAGATATATCACAAAGCTTCTGTTTGCAGTAACCGCCACACGAGAGTTTCCCGTGTCGACCCTCGGAACATCAGATGTTCCGTCCTTTTTTCTCGCTACAGCTTTGTAGTAGCAGGCTCCGTTTGCATCAACTTTAAGTGTCACATTTACAGAACTGCGGCTTACCCATTTTTCTCCGGTCCATTTTACGTTTATTTTTGACACCGGTGTTGGTGTCACTGTCAGTTCCGGATCCGCTGTCGGTGTCACTGTCGGTTCCGGATCTGTTATCGGTGTCACTGTCGGTTCCGGACCCGCTGTCGGTGTCACTGTCAGCTCCGGAGCTGACGCTGACATAGCTTCTGCGTTTTCTTCTTCCATACTGTCTTCTGTTTCTTCAGGTATCAGTTCTGTCAATAATACTTCCGGATCATCCTCACTGGAGATCTCTTCTGAAACTCCCTCCTCAGCTCCGCCGAAAGCATCCTCGCTGTTCTCCGCATTTTCCTCGTTTTCCACATCTTCCATGGTTGCATCGGAAGAGTTATCCACCATTTTCTCAGAAATATCCTCACTGTCTTCTGCAGGCTGCTCAGTCTCTCCCATAGACTCTGTAGTTTCCTCTGCGGAAAACATCTCCTGGCTGTCCCCAGCATTTTCTGTGATTTCTGCATCACCGCTGCCAAACTCTGCAGCCATACCGGTTGCCGGAAACACCGTCACACAAAGCGCGGCACTTAAAAAAAGTGCCAGAACTTTTTTCTTCATTTACCTTCCTCCTTTTCTCCGTGAGTTACATATTTGTTATGTCAAGGAGATATTCGCACTCCACACAGTATTATTTTTCAGAAAGTGGGGCTGACTGAAACTTGTACTGTACAGACTGTATCTTATCCGTAGACTGCCATTTGGAATCCTTGCAGGTATATTTGCGGAAGAAAACATACAGATTAAAAGTTCCCTCCTGGTCGATTCCTTCCTTGGAACCGATCTTCCAGGTGCTTCGGATCCGGTTGGAATTCGGATTCGCAGATGTGCTCCAGTAAACAGGCACCCACTTAATGTCTCCGTTTTCCGGATCCTCATTATCGGTACCTGCACCGATAACCTTAAAATCATAAAATGTATCCGGGTAGAATTCCAGAGGAGAATCCAGCCCCTCTACCGTACTGTCCTCTGCCTTTGGTTTGGATGCTTTATGTTTTTTCTCAGAATCTGTTTTTTTCGCCGGGCGGCTGTCCTGATCAAGCTCCATCCGCTTCAGATCACTTAATTTCCCATTCTCATCCTCAATCTGGATATACAGATCAACTGCCTGGTCTGTATCCAGGTCTGCAAGTGTGATCCCGAACTCTTCATCCTCACTGATCAAAACCTCATCATTCACGGTATTTCCGGTCTCGATCTGAGGCACCTGGGGATTTCCGTCTTCCCCCCGCTCTGCCCATTTATAATAGCAAACGCCGTTAACGGCTGACGTAAGCGTTATCTCTGCCTGGGAATAGCTGTCCCATTTAAATCCTGTCCATTGTATTTCTGACTTTTGGGAATCCTTTGTATTGTTTTCTCCGGAACTCAGTTCCAGATCCTCCACAGTCTGTTCTTTTATGGTGTCACCACTGTTAAATTCCGCTGCCATACAGGTAGCCGGTATCATGGTCATACCAAGAGCTGCACTTAAGATCACCACAGGAAGCTTCTTTTTCATTTTTCCTTCCTCCTTTCGCATATGTCTTCATTATATAATTCTCCCCTATTGCTTGCAACAGAAAAGAAGCCTGATTTTGCTGTGACATAAAAGGCTCCGGAAACCTGCCGATTTCTCACACAGATTCCCGGAGCCTTCCATTCAATATTCAGTTGTGATAATAAAATCCCCTATCAGAACTCTGGTTCGATCAGTCCGTAAGTATTTCCTTTACGTTTATAAACTACGTTAACCTGCTCTGTCTCAGCATTAAAGAATACAAAGAAATTATGTCCGAGAAGCTCCATCTGTACGCATGCATCTTCCGGATACATTGGTTTGATCCCGAATTTCTTGGTACGGATGATCTTAACTTCCTCATCCTCTTCATAATCCTTATCAAGGTATGCCTTCTGGAAGTTTGTGGATTCCTGCTGCTTGTCAACGATCTTGTTCTTGTATTTACGAAGCTGACGCTCAATTACCTCTTCAACTAGATCGATGGATACATACATATCATTGCTTACCTGCTCGGAACGGATAATGTTACCTTTCACAGGGATCGTTACCTCGATCTTCTGGCGATCCTTCTCAACGCTTAAGGTTACTGAAATCTCAGTTTCAGGAGTGAAATACCTTTCAAGTTTACCAAGCTTGTCCTCAACAGCTGTTTTAAGTCCTTCGGTTACTGCTATATTCTTTCCACTAATAATAAATTTCATGACTTCCATCCCCTTTGCTGTTTTATGTTGCTATTATAACATATTAAATTGAATTTTAACATCACTTTTCAAAAATTTCATAAATTTTTTCCAAATTTATTCGATATATTCCTTCAAAATGTTTTTTTTGTCGTGAATGCGCAACTATTAGAGTATTTCATCTAATTAATTCATTACAAATGTATATCTGCACACCAGTGCCAGAAGATTGATGGGACAAAAGCATCTGCTTCACTATTTGTATATACTATTTCATTTTAGCCAGAGCTTCAAAGGGTATACTTCCGCCAAAAATATCCAAAGCACTGCCAACAGTCACATCCAGTCTGCCCTGACCTGCTTTTCGAAGCTCTTCAATATCTGCCATAGAGCCCACACCGCCTGCATAGGTCACCGGATGGGCTGTATACTGTCCCAGAAGCTTTGCAAGCTCTGTTTCCACACCTCGGGCCTTTCCTTCCACATCCACTGCATGGACCAGAAATTCGTCGCAGAAGCTTCCAAGCCTTTCCATCAGCTCCGGTGTCACGATCTCTTCTGTAAATTTCTGCCATCGGTCTGTGACAATATAATATTTGCCATCTTTTTTGCGGCAGCTCAGGTCAAGTACAAGATGTTCTTTCCCCGCTGTATCACGGATCTTATCCAGATTTTCCCAGGAGATCACTCCGTTTTTAAACACATAGGAGGTTACGATCACGTGGCTGGCGCCAGCCTCCAGATATTCTGCCGCATTCTCCGGGCAGATGCCGCCTCCGATCTGAAGCCCTCCGGGATATTTTCCCAGAGCCTGAAGTGCCTGGACTTTCGTTGCTTCATAGTTCGGGGAATCCTTTCCGTTCAGAAGGATCACATGACCACCCTTTAATCCTGCCTTCTTATAAAGCTCTGCATAGAATGCCGCATCCTGCTCTGACACAAAATTTTCTGCCGCCTGATCCCCCTGATCCTTCAGGCTTCCTCCTACGATCTGTTTTACCTTTCCGTTATGTATATCAATGCATGGTCTGAATTTCATAATCCTGTCCTCCATTTTCTTTCCATGCACTGATAATAGCATCTGAAACAGTTTTATGCAATGCTGTGGTAAAATATCTGTTATCTTCCTTCTACCGCATTTCCCACTGCGTTTCCGATATCATCCACTGCATTACCTACACCGTCGCCAAGGTCCTTTACACTGTCACCCAGCTCACCGGATACAGTTCCGTCATTTTCGTTTCTATCAGCATCCGCAGCTCCGGGTGCTGCTGTCCCGTTATTTCCATTTCCTGCAGGCGTCACGGTAATATTTCCATCGGACATCTCATTGTTATCCGTGCCGGAATCCTTAATGCTCTCTCCATTGTCCTTCACACCGTCATTGTCTGCTTTTTCTTCCATAGTTTCATCTTCTGCGGCAGTATTTTCGTTTGTATCTTTTTCCTTATCCTTCGTGTTTTTATCTTTTTCATCCACTGTTTCATCCGCATTGTTTACCTCTGTGCCGCAGGCTGTAAATGTACACAGAGACAGGGTAAGCAAAGTACCAAAAAGAATCGCCTTCCATTTTTTCATATGATCTTCTCCTTTTTCTGAAAAATTCTGTATTCCTAATATGGCACTTTTTCCGCTATCCTATTCTGGGAAAAATTTCAAAAACCGCAATTTCATCAAAAAAAGACGGGGTCCGATCTTACACGAACCCCGTCTGTATTACCTGTAATTTTATTCTGTTGCGGCTCAATCTGCTAGGATCAGCCGATCACGTCACTCATATCATAACGTCCTGCCGGTTTGCCGGCAAGGAATTTGGCTGCTTCTACAGCACCTTTTCCAAAAATAGCCTTGGAATATGCAGTATGTTTGAACTCGATCACTTCGTCCTGACCTGCAAAAATTATCTCGTGCTCACCTACGATAGTTCCGCCGCGAACTGCGGAGATACCGATCTCCTTATCATCGCGTTTTTCACGTTTCTGGCTGCGGTCATATACATAATGATACTGGTTATCCATAGCTTCATTAATGCTGTCTGCCAGCGCAAGTGCAGTACCACTTGGTGCGTCTAATTTCAGGCGGTGATGCTTCTCTACGATCTCCATATCAAAGCCTGCAGCTGCAAGAACCTTAGCTGCGTCCTGAACCAGCTTCAGAAGTGTGTTGATACCAAGAGACATGTTTGCGGATTTCAGAACTGCTACCTTTCGGGATGTTTCTTCCACTTTTGCAAGCTGCTCCTGGCTTAAACCGGTACTGCACAGAACAACCGGGATCTGGCGTGCCGCGCTGTACTCAAGAAGCTTGTCTGTTGCCTTTGCGGAAGAAAAATCAATGATCGCATCTGCCTCTACCTGACATGCGTCAATATCGGTGAATACCGGATAGCTGTTTTTTCCCTGATCTGCAATATCAATACCTGCTACGATCTCAGCATCCGGATCTTTCTCCACAATGCCGCTGATGACCTGGCCCATATGTCCGTTGCAGCCGTGCATGATGATTTTTACCATAGTATATTCTCCTTTACCTTTCGCTTACAGTCAGATCATTTAGCAAGCTTAAGGCCGAATTTCTCGATCTCTTTTGCAAGAGCTGCCTTTGTGTCCTCTTCCATCTCGCAGAGCGGCATACGAAGCGGCCCTACGTTCATTCCCATAAGGTTCATAGCTGTCTTAACAGGAATCGGGTTTACTTCGCTGAACAGCGCATTGATCAGCGGAAGAGCTTTCAGCTGATCCTCTGTTGCTCCCTTGGTGTCGCCGTCGAAATATTTCATGACCATGTCATGTGTAAACTTCGGTGCAACGTTGGAAAGTACGGAAATAACTCCAAGTCCGCCAAGAGAAAGAATCGGAAGTACCTGATCATCATTTCCGGAGTAAAGCTCAAGCTGTCCGTCTGCAAGAGACATCATCTTGGCGATCTGGGAAAGATCTCCTGTTGCTTCCTTGATTCCGACAATGTTCTTTACATTCTTTGCAAGGTAAGCTGCTGTAGCCGGCTGGATGTTGCAACCTGTACGGCTCGGTACGTTGTACATGATGAGCGGAGTTTCCGGAACTGCATTGGCAATTGCTGTGTAGTGAGCGATAAGACCCTTCTGTGTAGCCTTGTTATAGTAAGGTGTTACAATAAGAAGAGCGTCTGCGCCATAGGAAGCTGCTTCCTTGGACATCATGATCGCTGTCTCTGTACAATTGGAACCTGTTCCTGCGATAACAGGCACACGTTTGTTAACTTTATCAATTGTAAACTTAATTGTCTGAAGATGCTCTCCGTGTGTCAGAGTAGAAGATTCTCCTGTTGTTCCACAGATAACGATGGCGTCTGTGCTGTTCGCGATCTGATCCTCAAGGATTTCCTCAAGTTTCTCAAAATTCACCTTACCGTCTTCATGCATAGGTGTTACGATTGCAACGCCTGTTCCTTTAAAAATTGCCATTTGTCTTCCTCCTTCTTTCTTCTGTGAAATATTGCTTATTCCCGTTCCTGGTCAGTCAGCTCTGTTGTTATCGTGGTAATACTATCCACATAGGGCTTCAAAGCATCTGGAAGCCAGCGTCCGGTCATAATTATATGCATACTTTCATCCTTCTGCTTAAGCATATCGATGATCGTCTCAACTGGAGCGATTCCTTTATCCATAAGCCCGAGGATCTCATCCAGCAGCAGAAAATCACACTCTCTGGTAGCAATTACCTTCCGTGCGAAATTAAGGCCATTGAGAATATTGGTTCTCTCTTCTGCCTTTTCCTGCTCACTCAGGTCATTATAGCAGGTGTCCATTTTTTCGAAACGGAAAATCTTGAAATCAAAATTATCCAGTTCCTCAAGGAAATCCAGTTCTCTGCGTTCCCTGCCTTTGAGGAACTGTATGATGATCACACTTTTTCCCTGTGTAGCAAAGCGCAGCCCCTGGCCTACAGCCAGAGTTGTCTTTCCTTTCCCGTTCCCGCAATAAACCTCTGTTATTTCTCTTTCCATGATTTTTCCTCTTACTGTTAGTGAAACCGGTAATTCCCCATTTTTCTGATTTTTTTAATATTACCGCAGATTGGCTGGAAATGCAAGTGTTACCTTAATGTTCTCACCACTATTCCAAAATATATCCAATGTTACTCAACATATTCCAATTTACTCACCGAAACTTCATAGGCAATCCTTTTTTCTGTTTCGTTTTCACTAATCCGTTTCATGTACTCCCTGCTCTGGATCCTGCCCCAGATCAGTACATGCCCGCCTACTTCAAAAGCAGAAGCATATCTGGCATTTCTTCCCCAGCATATACATGGTATGTAATCGGATTTTCCGTAAGGTCGATTGACTGCCATCAGAAGATCTGCGATCTCTCTTCCCAACGGTGTTTTTCTGTATACAGGCGGTTTACAGATATATCCGTCCAGAAAGATCTGATTGACCGGCACAGTTTCTTCTTCCTCCCCCACAAACTTCACTTCCCGGGCAAAGACTGAAAGCACAAGCCGGTTTCTCTTTTCTTCATGACGGTTATAGGATCGGAACTGTCCGTGGATCTCGATATATTCTCCCACATAATCCTGTGTGATATCGATCAGCCGCTCAGACACCATCACCGGGATCCTGTCCTCCGAATCGCTGAGACGTTTTACCAGGATATCCATCATGTAAAATCCTTCTCCAAAGACCTGATGGCTGAAAGTAAACCCCGTAGCGATCCGTCCCATAACGGATACCTGATTGTTTTCAATAATTTTATCTGCCATAATAAGTAGCTCTCCTTCCTCTTCGTGTATTTCGTCTATATCAATCTATGTGTATTTGCGGTATAATATGCCTGAAAAATGAAAAACCAAAAATATTTTTTTATGTCTTGTAATCTCACAAAAATGTGATAGACTATAAATTTGGACATCATTTTTAACAAAAAAGATTACTTATATATGGAAAGAAAGGATTTGGATTATATGAAGACCAAGCGTGAAGATGTTCGTAACGTGGCCATTATCGCCCATGTCGATCACGGTAAAACAACACTTGTTGACGAGCTTTTGAAACAGAGCGGTGTTTTCCGTGAGAACCAGGAAGTCCAGGAACGTGTCATGGACTCCAACGATATTGAGCGTGAGCGCGGCATTACGATTCTCTCCAAAAACACCGCAGTTCATTATAAGGATGTAAAAATCAATATCATCGATACTCCAGGTCATGCGGACTTCGGCGGCGAGGTAGAGCGTGTGCTGAAGATGGTAGACGGCGTTATTCTTCTTGTGGACGCCTTCGAGGGTGCCATGCCTCAGACTAAATTTGTACTTCGTAAAGCTCTCGAACTGAACCTGCATGTTATTGTCTGCATCAATAAGATCGACCGTCCGGAAGCACGTCCGGAGGAGGTTGTCGACGAGGTTCTGGAGCTTCTCATGGATCTGGACGCATCTGACGAACAGCTGGACTGCCCGTTCCTGTATGCCTCCGCAAAGGCCGGCTACGCAGTTCGTAACCTCGATGATAAGCCTGAGAAT
The DNA here is from genome assembly GCF_900101315.1 of Blautia sp. SF-50. NCBI lineage: Bacteria > Bacillati > Bacillota > Clostridia > Lachnospirales > Lachnospiraceae > Blautia > Blautia sp. SF-50. The sequence goes on along the minus strand of NZ_FMUW01000005.1, from coordinate 91,140 downwards.
ATGGCTCCTCTTTTTGAGACTATCCTTGATGCGATTCCTGCTCCGGAGGGAGATCCGGACGGAGATACACAGGTTCTTATCAGCACCATCGACTACAATGAGTATGTAGGCCGTATTGGTGTCGGTAAGGTTGAGCGCGGAACCATTTCCGTGAACCAGGAGCTGATGCTTCTGAACCATCATGACCCTGACAAACACGAGCGTGTAAAGATCAGCAAACTCTACGAATTTGACGGACTGAACAAAGTTGAAGTTAAGAGCGCTACCATCGGAGCTATTGTTGCAATCTCCGGTATCGCGGATATCCACATTGGAGATACCCTCTGTGCAGGAGACAACCCGGAGTCCATTCCGTTCCAGAAGATTTCCGAGCCAACAATCTCCATGAACTTCCTTGTAAACGACAGTCCTCTTGCAGGACAGGAAGGTAAATACATCACTTCCCGTCACCTTCGTGACCGTCTCTACCGTGAGCTGAACACAGACGTCAGCCTTCGTGTAGAAGACACCGATACAACCGAGTGCTTCAAGGTTTCCGGCCGTGGTGAGCTTCACCTCTCCGTTCTTATTGAGAACATGCGCCGTGAGGGATACGAGTTTGCAGTCAGCAAACCGGAGGTTCTCTATCACACAGACGAGCGTGGACGTAAACTGGAGCCGATCGAAATCGCATACGTTGACGTTCCGGAAGAATTTTCCGGTACTATCATCCAGAAACTCAGCGAGCGTAAAGGTGAGCTTCAGGGTATGAGCACAGCAAGCGACGGAACTGTACGTCTTGAGTTCTCCATCCCCTCCCGTGGACTGATCGGATTCCGTAACGAATTCCTTACCTCCACCAAGGGTACCGGTATCCTGAACACCATGTTTGACGGATACGCACCATACAAGGGAGACTTCCCGTACCGTAAACAGGGTTCCCTCATCGCTTTCGAGGCAGGCGAGACTGTAACTTACGGTCTTTTCTCCGCTCAGGAGCGTGGTACTCTCTTCGTCGGACCTGGCGAGAAGGTTTACAGCGGTATGGTCATCGGACAGAACGGAAAGGCCGAGGATATCGAACTGAATGTCTGCAAGACCAAGCACCTTACCAACACCCGTTCCTCTTCCGCTGACGATGCACTGAAGCTTGTTCCGCCAAAGATCTTAAGTCTTGAGCAGGCCATTGAGTTCATCGACCAGGATGAGCTTCTTGAGGTAACACCGACAAGCCTTCGTATCCGTAAACGTATTCTGGACTCCAGAGACAGAAAACGTGCCGCATTCCGCAAGAGCTGATCGAACCTGGCTATCATTTACTGTTGAGCAGAAACCTTTTACAGTAATTCGGCGCAAAGCCGCATAGTGAATGCGGATGCTTTTATCCGCCTGACCTATATTTATATAAACTGCCATATGGGAAGCATTTCCTGTATGGCAGTTTTTTTTCTGCATTTCTGAAAAAATCCCGATAATTTCCGCCTAATTATTCTGGAAATTTAAATAATTTCAAGTTTTTTGGTTTCTTATGTTATCACGCTTTACTTTGCCACAATATTTTTGTGAATTTTTTATCAAAATCATTCCGTATTTTTGTGAATTATTTATCAAATTCTCTATTGACGTCTGAAATCAGTTAAATTATAATGTGTACATGATCGTTTGACAAAAGTTTAACGTTAATGTTTTAACTACGTGTTGCGTTTTATCTTTTGCCGCCCTTCATATGTGTGCATGTTTTTTGTCAGTGCTGACAATTTTTTAACATGTTTTTTGTGCACAGTGCTGAATTTCAAAAATTTTTTTTAAGATTTTTCCAATAATTCAGCGTTCTGCAAAGTAAAATTTACAGTATTTTCCCCTAATTTTCTGTTCGTCATTTTGCACATAGCGGTAAAATTCAGAATTTGCGTTTTTTTCAGAATTTTGATACTATATCAGTATCAAAACAGAAAATTCAATCAGATTGAATCCACAACGAAACGCAGTGCGGGGACTTACAAAAACTCTGCAGCATCTGCCGGCGAAAAAAGGATAAGCCCGCAGGACCACAGACCATTATCATATGAAAACAGGAGGATTCCACATGGCAAAGAAAGAAACTATCCCTACCATCATCGACACTCCAGAAGCCCTGACCGCGAAAATGGCTGCAATGAAAGAGGCACAGAAGATCTTTGCTACCTACACACAGGAGCAGGTCGACAAGATCTTTAAGGCAGCTGCTACTGCTGCTGACAAGATGCGTATCCCACTTGCCAAAATGGCTGTTGAGGAAACAGGCATGGGTATCATGGAAGACAAGGTTATCAAGAACCATTACGCAGCAGAGTATGTTTACAATGCATATAAGAACACTCAGACATGTGGTGTTGTAGAAGAAGACAAGGCATACGGACTCAAGAAGATCCTGGAACCTGTAGGACTGATCGCTGCAGTTATCCCTACAACCAACCCGACCTCCACAGCAATCTATAAATCTCTTATTTCCCTGAAAACCCGTAATGCGATCATCATCAGCCCGCATCCGCGTGCTAAGAAATCCACTATTGAAGCTGCAAAAGTTGTTCTGGAAGCAGCTGTTGCAGCAGGTGCGCCGGAAGGAATCATCGGATGGATTGATATCCCAAGCCTTGACCTTACCAACATGGTAATGCAGAACGCAGATATCATCCTTGCCACCGGTGGTCCCGGAATGGTCAAAGCAGCTTACTCCTCCGGTAAACCGGCTGTTGGTGTAGGACCCGGAAATACACCTGCCATTATTGATGACAGCGCAGATATCCGTCTTGCAGTTAACTCCATCATCCACTCCAAGACCTTTGACAATGGTATGATCTGTGCTTCCGAGCAGTCCGTAACTGTTCTGGAGAGCATTTATAAAGAAGTGAAGGAAGAGTTCCTTTACAGAGGATGCTACTTCCTTAAAAAAGACGAGATCGAGAAGGTCAGAAAGACCATCCTTATCAACGGCGCACTGAATGCCAAGATCGTAGGACAGAAGGCTGCTACTATCGCTGAAATGGCAGGCGTTACTGTACCGGCTGAGACCAAGATCCTGATCGGTGAGGTTGAGTCCGTTGATATCAGCGAAGAATTCGCACACGAGAAGCTTTCCCCTGTACTTGCCATGTACAAGGCCAAGAATTTTGACGATGCTGTTGCAAAGGCTGCGCAGCTCGTTGCAGACGGCGGCTATGGTCATACCTCTTCCCTCTACATCAACGTAAATGAAACAGAGAAGATGGATAAATTCGAAGCAACTATGAAAACCTGCCGTATCCTTATCAATACACCTTCTTCCCAGGGTGGTATCGGTGACCTTTATAACTTCAAGCTTGCTCCATCCCTTACTCTTGGCTGCGGTTCCTGGGGCGGTAACTCCGTATCCGAGAACGTTGGTGTCAAACACCTTCTCAATACCAAGACTGTTGCTGAAAGGAGAGAGAATATGCTCTGGATGAGAACACCGGAAAAGGTTTACTTTAAGAAGGGCTGTATGCCGGTTGCTCTTGATGAGCTCGGTACTGTTATGGGCAAGAAACGCTGCTTCATCGTAACAGACTCCTTCCTCTACAAGAATGGCTACACCAAACCGATTGAAGATAAACTGGATCAGATGGGCATCGTTCATACATGCTTCTCTGATGTAGCTCCTGACCCGTCTCTCGCTTCCGCCAAAGCCGGTGCCAAGGCTATGACAGCCTTTGAGCCAGACTGCATCATCGCTCTTGGCGGCGGTTCCGCAATGGATGCCGGCAAGGTTATGTGGATGCTTTATGAGAATCCGGACGCTGACTTCTCCGATATGTCCATGGACTTCCTGGATATCCGTAAGAGAGTTTATACATTCCCGAAGATGGGTAAAAAAGCTTACTTCGTAGCGATCCCGACCTCTTCCGGTACAGGCTCCGAGGTTACTCCTTTCGCCATCATCACAGATCAGGATACCGGCGTTAAATGGCCACTGGCTGATTACGAGCTTCTCCCGGATATGGCGATCGTAGATACCAATAACATGATGAGCGCACCGAAGGGGCTTACCCGTGCTTCCGGTATCGATGTTATGACACATGCCATTGAGGCTTATGTTTCCATGATGGCTTCCGATTACACCGATGGTCTTGCACTGAAAGCGATCAAGCTTGTATTTGAGTATCTGCCGCGTGCATATAAAGATGGCAATGACGTAGAGGCCAGAGATCACATGGCTAACGCTTCCTGCATGGCAGGTCTTGCATTCGCCAATGCATTCCTCGGCGTTAACCACTCTCTCGCTCACAAGCTCGGTGCTTTCCACCACCTGCCACACGGTATCGCAAACGCAGTTGTTCTTCTGGATGTTATGCGTTACAACAGTGCTGAGGTTCCGACTAAGATGGGTACTTTCCCACAGTATCAGTATCCGAAGACACTTGCACGCTACGCTGAGATCGGACGTTCTGTAGGTCTTACAGGCAAGAACGATGCAGAAGTATTCGAAAAACTTCTTGCTAAACTGGATGAGCTTATGAGAACTATCGAGATCCTGCCGACGATCCGTGATTACGGCGTAGATGAGAAACATTTCCTGGAAACTCTGGATGAGATGTCCGAGCAGGCCTTCAATGACCAGTGTACCGGTGCCAACCCGAGATATCCGCTTGTATCCGAGCTGAAAGATATCTATCTGAAAGCTTACTACGGAGAAATGCCAAATAAAGAAAAGAAAAAAGCCAAATAAATGTGGAACATCCTTTTAATGAAACACAGTCGGGAGTCTATTCACTCCCGACTACGTTTCATTTGCTTATTCCCTCTTGCAAAAGATCCCCGATACAGGACTGCATGAACAGACTGTACCGGGGATCTTTTATTCAACTGCTTTGTAATGATCGTTTATTTCAATCCATACTCTGCTGCAAGTTTTTTAAATTCAGGAAGAGAATTCACAATTGTCTCATAGGATACACAATATGCAAGTCTCACATAACCGGGGCATGCGAAGGAGCTTCCCGGTACCATAAGGATGTTATATTTCTTACCGGCTTCACAGAAGGCTTTTTCGTCTTCAACCGGAGATTTTACAAAGAGATAGAAGGCACCCTGTGGTTTGATGCACTCAAATCCGCATTCTTTCAGGCCATTATAAAGTGCCTGACGATTTTTATCATAAGCTGCAAGATCCGTCTTGGCGTCTACACATTTTGCAACTACCTTCTGGATCAGGGACGGTGCATTTACACAGCCAAGTGTACGGTTTGCAATGGTTGCTGCAGAGATCAGCTCTTCGCTTCCGTCTGCCTCATCAGGGATCACCAGATATCCGATACGTTCACCCGGAAGGGAAAGAGATTTGCTGTAGGAATAGCCCACAACAGTATTGTTATAATATTTTGTCAGGTATGGGACCTCCACGCCATCATAAGCCAGCTCACGGTATGGCTCATCGGAGATCAGGTAGATCACAGTTCCGAACTCTTTCTGTTTTGCTTCCAGGATTGCGGAAAGTTTCTTAATCGTTTCTTCTGAATATACAACTCCGGTAGGATTGTGCGGGGTATTTACGATAACTGCTCTTGTCTTCGGTGTGATCTTCTGTTCAAACTCAGCGAGATTTGGCTGGAAGGTTGTGGTATCCGGAGAGATTTCCACAAGGACACCATCATAATTGCGGACATATGCACCGTATTCCAGAAAATATGGCGCAAAAACGATCACCTCTTCTCCAGGATTCAGGATTGTTTTCAGGATCACATTCAGTCCGCTTGCAGCGCCGACGGTCATGATCAGATTCTTTGCGGAAAATTTCGTATCGAAACGTCTGTTGAGGGATTCTGCGATGGTCTGGCGTACATCCTCAAAGCCTGCGTTGCTCATATATCCGTGAAGAACTGTCGGATCCGTAGTGTTTACAAGCTCGATAATTGCTTCGCGGACGCTGTCCGGTGCCGGTACACTTGGATTTCCGAGACTGAAATCAAAAACCTTGTCTGCGCCATATTTCGCACGGAGGCGGTTTCCTTCCTCAAACATCATACGGATGGCGGAATTATTTTTTACGTAGGGTTTCATTTTTTCTGATATCATTTTGTGCTCTCTCCTTTTATCCGATTTTACAGGGTTTCATATCATTATTTCTACCATAGTCAGAATCTGTTGTACTGTCTACAATTTTACCCCGTCTTGCTTCAGCGTGTCAATACTTTGTCCAGGTAAAGTGTTTCATATTTCCTATGGACAATGCTAGTGTACCTGTTTGTCTTCCGGTTTCGTTCGCACGATCCATACTGACAGCGTGCTTCCCACCAGCGCGATCACGAATCCGGCCAGAACATCTGTCGGATAATGGACCCCAAGATACAGTCTGGAAAATGCCACCAGTGCTGCCAGGACTACTGCCGGGATTCCGAATTTCTTCGGAAGCATCCGAAGCATTACCAGAGCAACGGCAAAGGATGCTGTGGTGTGACCTGACGGAAAAGAGAAATCCTTCGGTTTGGTGATCATAGGGATGAGAGCTTCAATTTCCGCAAAAGGCCTTGGTCTTGCCACTATATTTTTGAGAAGCAGGTTGGTAACAATCGCCCCGAAGATCAGGGACAAGGCTGCCGCATAGCCTGTTTTTCTTGTCTTTGGAACAGCAAGAAGAACAACTGCACAGAGGATCCAGAACCATCCTCCGTTTCCCAGAAATGTAACAGATTTCATAAATGGTGTCAGCATATCCGTTCTTAAATATCGCTGGATCAGGAGAAGGATTTCTCCGTCCAGCTGTTGTATTGACTGTAAAATATTCATATACCTCTTACTGATCAGACGCTACCGCAATCTGCTTTGCCAGCTGTTCATAGCCATGCAGCTGCCCGGCAGTTTACCTGGTCAGATCAGCTTTCTCCTCTTTCTTTATTTTTCATTTCTTTATTTTTCAGCAGACAGAGCAGCTTTCTTTTATATTTCTGCATCTGCAGCTGTCTGATTTACTTATTATCTATTATACTGTATTTTTCTTGATTTTCTAATAACAAAAGCTAAATATTTTATAAATAAAACGCCCCTGCACTGCCGAAATTTCACACAGTACAGGGACATCTCCTTTCCGTTACTTAAAACTTTCTATATAAACTTTTCTTTTTCTTTCAGGATGGCTGCGCTTTACGCTCCGCGCTCTGCCTCCCGCTCCTTATAATGATGTGCCTCCTCCAGCATCATATCTTTCACCTTCATCAGTCGGATCTGAGTACTTCTCTCGTTCTCATCCAGCTTCATGGTGATGTATTTGATGTTTGCCTGTGCTTCCGGTATGATGACATGCTCCAGGGCATTTACACGACGCCTTGTTTTTTCGATCTCGGAAGCCATAAGCTGACAGGCCTTTTCCACTTCTGCCAGACGAAGCATATCCGGCAGGATGTCTGCCAGGGATTTTACCGCTCCGTCCAGATCACTGGATGTAAAAGCAAAGCCATAGGAATAAATATCGTTGGCATCCGGTGTTCTTGTTTTGTATTCAAAAACAGGAATATCCACACTCATGACATTCTTTTTTCCGGTTTCCAGATAAACTTCCTGCTTGGGAGCCATCAGTGCCGTATTCAGCGTCTCCTCCGACATTCCTGCTTTTGCAATGACAAAATTGGTGTTGGCGCTTCGGATACCGGCTTCTACTTTTTTTCGCAGCTCCATATTCTCCCGTACCAGATCCAGGAACTGTCTCATCAGCTCGTCCCGCTTATCCTTCAGAAGCTTATGGCCACGTACTGCAGTCACCAGCTTCTTTTTCTGCTTCGTAAGCTCCATACGGGTAGGATTCACCTGTGTTGATGCCACAAATCATCCCCCCTTTATACTTTTCCGTAATACTGATCAAGGAATTTGTCATCGATACGTTTCAGCTCGCTTCTCGGAAGAATGGAAAGCAGCTTCCAGCCGATGGCCAGTGTTTCCTCAATATCACGGTTAGCCTGATAGCCCTGGGAAACATATTCCTTCTCGAAAGCATCTGCAAATTTTGCATAGATCAGGTCAATATCGGAAAGAGCTGCCTCACCAAGAATGGTCATCAGCTCTTTGGCCTCTTTACCACGGGCATATGCGGCAAACAGCTGGTTCATGGTGTTTGCATGGTCTGCTCTTGTCTTGCCTTCACCGATACCCTTATCCTTCAGTCGTGACAGAGACGGAAGAACATCGATGGGCGGTGTGATTCCCTTACGGTAAAGCTCACGGCTCAGGATGATCTGTCCCTCTGTGATGTAACCGGTAAGGTCCGGGATCGGATGGGTCTTATCATCCTCAGGCATAGTCAGGATCGGAACCATGGTGATACTTCCTGATTTTCCTTTCTGACGGCCTGCACGCTCATAAAGAGAAGCAAGATCTGTGTACATATATCCGGGATATCCACGACGTCCCGGAACCTCCTTACGAGCCGCGGAAACCTCACGGAGCGCATCCGCATAGTTTGTGATATCCGTAAGGATTACCAATACGTGCATGTCTTTTTCGAAGGCAAGATATTCAGCCGCTGTCAGTGCCATTCGCGGAGTAGCAATACGCTCAACAGCCGGGTCATTTGCCAGGTTCACAAACAGAACAGTACGATCTATAGCTCCGGTTTCCTTAAAGCTCTCTACAAAGAAGTTTGACTCCTCGAAAGTGATACCCATGGCTGCAAATACAACGGCAAACTGCTCATCTTTTCCGCGAACCTTCGCCTGTCTTGCGATCTGTGCCGCAAGCTGTGCATGGGGAAGACCGGATGCGGAGAAGATTGGAAGCTTCTGTCCGCGTACCAGGGTGTTCAGGCCGTCAATCGCAGATACACCCGTCTGGATAAACTCCTCCGGATAGCTTCTGGCCGCCGGATTCATGGGAAGTCCGTTGATATCTCTTCTTTCCTCCGGAAGGATCTCCGGGCCGTCATCAATGGGACGTCCCAGTCCGTCAAAAACACGACCCAGCATATCGCCGGATACACCAAGCTCCATGCTCCGTCCCAGGAAACGTACCTTGCTGTTGGAAAGATTGATACCTGTAGAGCTCTCAAACAGCTGCACCAGAGCATTGCTTCCGTCGATCTCCAGAACACGGCATCTTCTTGTTTCGCCATCGGCAAGCTCGATCTCACCAAGCTCGTCAAATGCTACATCTTCAACGCCCCGTACCAGCATCAAAGGGCCGGCAACTTCCTGTATGGTCCTATATTCTTTTGGCATTTTACAGGCCCTCCTTTCCCAGAAGTTCTGCAGTCTCTGCTACCAGCTGGCAGGTTACCTTCTCATATTCTGCTGCCAGCTGATCTTCTTTTGTATATTTATAACGGCCGATCTGCTCACGTACCGGAAGCTTTACGATATCATTGATATCTGCGCCCTGTTTCAGCGCATCCAGACCCGCATCATAAAATGCAAGTACCAGACGCATCATATTGTGCTGTTTTTCCAGAGATGTGTAGGTATCGATCTCGTGGAAAGAGTTCTGGTGGAGGAAATCCTCTCGGATGGAACGGGCTGCTTCCATTTTCAGGCGGTCACCCGGTGAAAGCGCATCCATACCTACCATCTTTACGATTTCTTCCAGCTCTGCCTCTTCCTGAAGAAGGGTCATCATTCTCTGACGGAGCTTCATCCAGTCATTCGCTACATTTTCGTCAAACCATCCGCCAACGCTGTCCAGATACAGAGAATAGCTGGTCAGCCAGTTGATCGCCGGGAAATGACGTTTGTATGCAAGGTTTGCGTCCAGTCCCCAGAATACCTTTACGATTCGAAGTGTCGCCTGGGAAACCGGCTCGGAGATATCACCACCTGGAGGAGATACGGCGCCGATTGCTGTCAAGGCACCCTCTCTTCCGTCTTTCCCACTGCAGATCACATGTCCGGCACGCTCATAGAACTGTGCAAGACGGGAACCAAGATATGCAGGATAACCTTCCTCACCTGGCATCTCCTCCAGTCGTCCGGACATCTCACGGAGAGCCTCAGCCCATCTGGAAGTAGAATCTGCCATCAATGCTACGGAATATCCCATATCACGGAAATACTCCGCAATTGTAATACCTGTATAGATCGACGCCTCACGAGCTGCAACCGGCATATCTGAGGTATTGGCGATCAAAACCGTACGCTCCATCAGAGACTGTCCTGTTTTTGGATCTTTCAGCTCCGGGAACTCGTTCAGAACGTCTGTCATCTCATTTCCACGCTCACCGCAGCCGATATAGACCACGATATCTGCCTCAGCCCATTTTGCAAGCTGATGCTGGATAACCGTCTTGCCGCTTCCGAACGGGCCGGGAACTGCTGCCACACCACCCTTGGCAATAGGGAACATGGTATCAATAACACGCTGTCCTGTTACCAGAGGCTTGGCTGGCGGAAGTTTCTTCTTATATGGACGGCCACGTCGTACCGGCCAGTGCTGCATCAGGGTCAGCTCTTTATCGCCGTCTGCTGTGGAAAGAACTGCAACGGTCTCATCCACGGTAAACTCGCCGGATTTAATTTCCTTCAGAGTACCTTTCATATTGGGAGGTACCATGATCTTCTGTGTAACAACGATAGTCTCCTGAACGGTTCCAAGAACATCGCCGCCCTCCAGCGGATCTCCCACCTTCGCAACCGGAATGAAATTCCATTTTTTGTCCCGCTTCAGGGCAGGAACCTCAACGCCTCGTTTCAGGTTGTTGCTGCCTGCTACCTTCATGATGTCATCCAGCGGACGCTGGATTCCATCGTAAATGCTTGTAATAAGGCCAGGACCAAGCTCCACGGAAAGGGGCACCTCCATGGACTCTACCGGTTCTCCCGGACGAAGTCCTGAAGTCTCCTCATATACCTGTATGGAAGCCTCATCTTCATGCATCTCAATGATCTCACCGATCAGACGCTGGCTGCTTACACGAACCACGTCATACATATTTGCATCCCGCATACCCTTGGCAATTACCAGCGGTCCTGCCACCTTCTTAATGGTTCCTCTGCTCATCTGAACCAATCACCTGCTTTCTTGTCACTCATTACTGAAAAGAATATCGGAGCCAACTGCCGTCTCCACGGATTTCTTTACATTTTCGATACCTGCACCTGTATTTCCGGAAATTCCGGGAATCTGAATGATCGCAGGCATCAGCTCCTCACTGTATTTACTGATCTCTGCGGAAAGCTGGGCCGCCAGCTGTTCCGTAATATAAATAACCGCATATTCACCGGCCGCCAGACGGTTAAGCTTCTCTTTACCATCTGCAGGATCCTCCACCGGAAAAGTATCAAGGCCAAGAGCCGCAAACCCGTAAATGCTGTTATAATCACCTAAAACTGCGATCTTATACATACATTTCCCTTGCCCTTTCCCGGATAAACTCTTCCGGAAGGCCGCTGCGCTTTCCGGTGAGAATGATCCGCACCGTCTTGATCTCATTTTCACGGGCAAGCACATAGGCTACCAGCGGTCCCAGTGAAAATGAATTGTACAGCTGAGGGCGGATGGTCTCCATGATCTGGTTATCACACCATCTCTCAAAAGCGGAAGCTGATTCCGCCAGTGCCAGAGCTCCGTCCCCATATTTCGTTTCTGCCAGATAACCCATGATCTGATCCATTCCGCTTACTGCCGCGTGGATCAGTCTCTCCTTATCCAGTGTGTCACATTCTGCCATGGCTTTTTTCATAAAGTCCGAACTTTTTCCTGTTTTGCAGGCACGGACTGCGATCCGGATATCTGCTACCGCTACCGTGGATTCCGCATACTGCCGGACGATCTCTTCTTTTGACCGTTCTCCGGCTTTTTTTATGGCATCCAGTGCTGCCCTGTCTACGATAATATCCGCAAGCTGTCCGTCTCTTGTGTGCAAAAAGGTCTCATAGGCTTCTCTTGCCGCTTCCCGCATGTCCTCAGGAAAACGATCATATTCCTTATCCTTCAGGAATTTCACCATATCCTCTCCGTCAATGGAACAGTCGCTGAAAAAAATATTCGGCGCTGCCCCTTGCAGGATGCTTGCCTTCACAGCCGCTTTCAGGTTATGGAAAAGATCCTGATAGGAAAGAACAGAAAACACAGATCGGTCCGCTACCAGCGAATCCATGATCTCCCAGATCTTTTCTCTCTCTCGAGAAAGAATGGCATCCGCACCGGCTGCAGGATCACCATTTCCCCAGCCCTTCTCTGTAAGGATCTGAAGGCACTGCTGCTCATCCTGACATGCCAGAAGCTGCTCGATCGCTGCCTGATTCAGAAGTCCGGTCTCCAGAACACGTATCCGCGCCACCGCATAGGCATAATCTTCACCAAACATCATTCACGCCCTCCTTTTTGCGATGGTGTTTTACGCAAACAAAATCTTTCTTACCTGATCCAGAAGCTCATCCCGCTTCTCTGCGAACATGGCATCAATGGAACAGTTTTCCTCAATGCCGCCGTATATCAGGATAAAACCTCCGTCTATGTTTCGGGTTTCACCGGAAATTTCCAGCACACCACCCTTTTTCTGTGCCAGGCTCTTTATTTCCTCACGGAAACCTGCCGGCATACGTTCCAGATCCTTTTTTGAAAAACAGATCTCTCCTTCTCTTGGAAGAAGATATTTCTCAGCCATATTCTTAAGGATCCCAAAATATTTTTCTTCATCCAGATTCTTCACACGGTCACAGGCATCTGCGATCACATTTCCGATCAGCTCCTGCTTGGCTGCAAGAACTGCGGTACGCTTCTTCATATCTGCAGCGGAAGCTGTCCGCTCTTCATAGCTTTTCACCTTTGCCCTGGACTGTTCTTCTCTCTGCTGCCGGATCTTATCTGCCTTTTCTCCGGCTTCCCTGAGGATCTCTGCGGCTTTTTTCTCCGCATCACTGATCGTAACGGCTGCAGAAGCATCGGCCTCTTCAAGAATCTGGCTTACCATCTTCTCTAATCCTGTCATGCTCTGCCCTCCTGATGAATCAAACCTGAATTCCGCTGACTGCAAGAATGGAGATCAGAAGAGCCAGAATCGCATATGTCTCAACCATTGCAGGGAAAAGCATGGCTTTACCGAACTGCTCCGGCTTCTTGGCTACGATACCGATGGAAGCTACGGAAGTTTTTCCCTGATGGATCGCAGAAAGAAGACCTGCGATAGCGATCGGAAGACAAGCCACAAAGATCATAAGACCGGTTTCCAGGGAAATATCAGCAACACCGCCGCCCAGGATACCAACCTTGGAAAGTGCAAGGAATGCTACCAGCAGTCCGTAAATACCCTGCGTACCGGGAAGAAGCTGAAGAAGCAGAACCTTGGCAAATTTGTCCGGGTCTTCTGTTACAACGCCTGCTGCTGCACGGCCGGCTGTACCAACACCGATGGCGGAACCTATACCTGCAAGAGCTACGGAAATTGCTGCTCCCAATAATGCCCAAACGATACCACTCATAATATTAATCCTCCTTAATATCTACATATTTTGTATTTTCGCGGAAGGGGTGGAACTCTTTTCCTCCGCCCTCAAAGAATTTGCCGAAAAACTCTACATACTGTAATCGGCAGGTGTGCACGTATGCACCCAGAAGATTGATCAGAAGGTTAAAGATATGACCAATCACAAATACAAGAATAAATACGATCCATCCCAGAATACTGTCTCCCAGCATACTTCCCATCTGGTTCATAACCGATGCGATAACTCCGGTGGCAAGTCCCAGGGCCAGAAGTCTGGAATAGGAAAGGATATCACTGACCCATCCCGTGATATTGTAAAGATCATAGGCTCCAAGCGCCAGCCTCAGGAATGGATTCTTCTTATCTCTTCCTGACATGAAGAGAATTCCCACCGCACCGATGATCGCCATCCATTTTCCGACCTGTATCACTGCCGGTGAAAGGTTCAGATCCATCTGAGAAATAGAACGGAACATGCTGCTTGGGATAAAGATCAGGATCAGTCCCATAAGAAGCAGGAACCAGAGTACTACGTCACAGAAAAAGTCGAGATATTTTCTGTCACGTAACAGCATGTAGCCCTTAAGACCCATTCCCAGAAACATATGGATCAGGCCAAACAGCATGGAGAACACCAGAAGTCGCATTGGCTCATTTAACGGTGCAAACCATACCGGCTTCACCGTGACCGGCCTGTGCAGATATACCTTCGAAAATACATCGATAAAATCTCCGAAATATCCACCAAACATCACGCCCCAGAACAAAGTGGACAATCCGCAGTACATAAAAAGCCGAATGGATTTCTGCATTCCGCTCTCCATCCTGGGGAACTTCAGAAGTACTCCCAGACAAACTGCAAAGACGATCAGTCCATATGCTGCGTCTGACAACATCAGTCCGAAAAGAAATACATAGCAGGCTGTCATGATCGTGGAAGGATCGATCTCTCCCTTTCCGGGAAGACCAAATGCTGCCAGAACTCCCTCTCCTGCTGCTCCGAATTTACCGTTCTGAAGGGCAACCGGAACATTTTCTCCCTCAGCATCTTCTGCTTCAAAAACAATATCGTACTTCTCCGTAAGCCGTTTCTCCATTGCAGGAACCTGTTTCTTCGGAAGATATCCTGTCACAAAAAAAGTGCTCTCCGACTGGCGGAGCTGTCCTAATACCTCATATTTCTGTGCACGGATCCGGAAATAATCGGACAAAAGCTGAAGAGAGCTCTTCCTGTCGTGAAGAGCGCGTATCTGTTCCCGAATCTGTTCGGACTCTTCCTGAATGCGTACCACTTCATTCTTAAGGTTCTCCAGCTCCTGTGCCGGAACCTCTGATACCAGCTGTGCCGGTCTTGCAAATCCCTGCATCCGAAGCGCTTCTTCCAGTTCCTGTGCCTGTGCTTTCAGGCAGACAACCACAAAGCTCAGCTTACCGGCATCATTTGAGATTTCCCGAATGTCAAAGGCTTCAAGCTGTGGTGCATCCGCTGCCAGCTGACTGTATACCTGATCCAGAGTTATATTTCCATCAATACCTCCCACAAGTACCGCTGCTTTCGCTGTACCGCCGAAGTTCATCGGAATATCCAGCTTCAGCCATGGAGCAAGAGCTGCTTCCTGCTGCTCGATCTTAACTGCTGCCGCATTGTTCTCTGTAAGCTTCTTCCGGTATCCCTGGATTTCTCTAGCTGTTCTCAGGATCTCTTCCTGATCCCGGATAGCTTCTTCCTCCTGCTTCCTTCCGATCAGCGGTTTCCCTGCCAGGGATGCCAGCATGGATTGCTTTTCCTTCGAAAATTCATCCAGTATTTCGATTGCCTGATCACAAAGGGATGCGTTTTTCTCAAAGATCAGCCGGGCATTCATAGTATCCATCGTCTTAAGCTCCGGATCCAATTCCGCTGCATCGATCTCCAATACTCCAAGTGACTGCAGTTCTTCCAATATGGCCTTACGGTTCTTTTTCATTGCGCAGATACTGATTCGCTGCATCTGCAATACTGCCATTTTCGCACTCCCCCTCTCAGAACAAACTGTCCATTACTGTCTGGATCGCCTGCTCGTGCTTCGACTCCGCTTTCTTTTTCAAAGCTGCAAGCTCTTCCTCCGCCTGTCCAACGACAGTGTTCTCTGTACTGTGTGCACGTTCTTCGGCTGCTTTCATATCAGATGCCGCCTGTTCGCCGGCGGCTGTTTCCGCCTTTCTGATAATATTCTCTGCCTCTTTCTCAGCTTCGCTGATGATACTCTGTGCACGGACGGATGCATCCTTTATCTTCTGCTGTGCTTTTGCCTCCGCCTCTTTCACTGCCTTGATCGTTTCCTGGATCATCTGATCACCGCCTCTCTGCATATCCAAATTGTACCACAACCGTTTTTTCAAAACAATGTTTATTATGCAATTTAACGATAAATTTATTTGTATTGTGTCAAAAAGTCGTCATATATGTTATATTTTTGCCATTTTTTCGCACACTTTTTATTTGTTTATTCTATTCATATTTTTTATTTTTATTCAAAAAAGCCATCAGCCCGATGAAAATGTTTTTTACATCTTCATCGGGCTGATGGCTTTCAATTATGAACAGACGGTGAATGCGGACTAACCTATTCACCCGACCTACAGTGGCTATCTGTTCTATTTGTTAATTGTACAGGTAATTTGCAATGTCTTCGCTTTTGATATTCTCAGCATCGATCCATACCGGATCAAGTAAAACCTTCTTATCAATCTTTGTTTCCTTCTTCGGTGCAGTAGACTGAATAGCCGCCCACATGGTCTGATATCCCATCGCATAAGGATTCTGTGAAAGCACTCCCAGTTCTTCCCCTTTCTGGATCGCTTCCTGCTGCTTGCTGGTTGCATCTACGCCTACCATAGCAACTTTATTTTCTCCTGTGTCCTTATTTACCTCCAGAAACATTTCAGAAACCTCGGCATTGGTGCAGAAAACACCATCCAATGCCGGATATTTATCCAGAACTTCCTTCATGGCTTCCTTCATATCATCAACCTGGTCAGAATATACGGTTTCCACCACTTTAATATCCGTATAATTTGCAATATTATCCAGAAATCCTTTTACACGCTCCTGCGCGCTCTGTGTTTTCTCCTGTGCGGAAAAAACAGCCACATTTCCCATTTTTCCAATGGCGCTGCCAAGCTTATATGCTGCATATTTGCCGATCTGTGTATTGTCTGTTCCACGGAAAGCTCTGACCAGCTTTGTATCACTGACATTGGAATCAAATGCGACCACCGGAATTCCGTTCTCTTTCGCTGCTTCCAGCTGTGCCTGACAGGAATCCATATCTCCGGCAGAAAGACACACTACAGATGGATTCTCAGCGATCACTGCATCAAGAGTATTGATCTGACTTTCTACGTCCTCTTCATCATCCGGACCCTCAAAGGTCATCGTGATCTGCTTGTCTTTTTTGAAACCATACGCTTCATTTACGTCCTTGACAGCAGCTTCCATTCCTTCTTTTACTTTATTCCAGAACTCGCCTTTTTTGCTTTTGCTGACAACAGCTATTCTGGCACCTTCTTCAATAGAAAGAGTGTCATCGATCTCAGGGATCAGCGGGCTTTTTTCTTCTTCCACTTCGGTTGCTTCAGGGGTTTCCTGGACATCTGCTACAATCGGTGCAACAAGCTTTTCTACTTCTTCTTTCTGACAGCCTGTCAGCAGGGTTGCCACAGCCAACAAGGCTGCTGACGCTACTGCAGCTCTTTTCATTGTAATCTCCTCTTCCTCGCTGGTTACTGTTCTTTATCGTCTGCCTTGTCCGTCCACAGTAACTTATACTTTACAAAAATCTTACATTTGGTTACTTGCTTTTTACATTATACACTTTTTCGTATTTCCGTCCAGAGTTTTTACACTTTTTTCACAAAATCCAGAAACGCGCTTCCCTGTGGCTCTGTTTCAAACTTCATCATTTTTCCTGTTCTGGGGTGTTTGAATTCCAGACAACTGGAACAAAGTCCCAGTGATGTACCTTTTTCTCCCGAAGGATTATATTTCCGGTCTCCAAGAAGGGGCAGTCCCTCATGAGAGAGCTGCACACGGATCTGATGATGCCGACCTGTTTCCAGCCTGATCTTAAGAAGTGTCCGGGATTTTCCGTTTATCTCCTGCTGATCCAGAACTTTATAGTGAAGGATCGCTTTTTTTGCTCCCGGTGTATTGGCAGACACCACCTGAGACATGTTGGCTTTTCCATTTTTTTTCAGATAGTCTGTAAGAGTCCCTTCTGAGCTCTTTGCTTTTCCCTCCGTTACTGCCAGGTAATATTTTCCGGCACCTCCTGCCATCATCTGTTTACTCAAATTTCCTGCTGCTTCGGATGTTTTCGCAAATACAAGAATGCCTTCTACCGGCTGATCAAGGCGATGTACTACTCCCAGATATGGGATCTTTCCCGGTGTTTTTTGTGCCAGATAATTTTTCAGAGCACTTTCCATATCCATTGTTCCTATTTTTGCTGCCTGCACCGGCATTCCTGCTGTTTTTCTGCACACAAGGATCTCTTTGTCTTCATATAAAATATTTTCTTCAATCTGATAATTCCACATATTTTCTCATCTTACTTCCTTTCTCACAGAAGTATAACTGATGATGTTTTTGATGGCAACTGATAAATATAACTGTTCGGAAAATCTCTGATCGAAAATTTTGCTCTCTGCTCGGATCATATTATTTTATCCAGAGTTTTTCGGAACGGTTATATACTTAATATATGCAATCTTATATACACAACGAGACGGTCATCACTTTTTTTACTTTTACAGTTTCCAAAAATGATGACCGTCTCAACACTCTTCGTTATTCAATTTTTCTTCCTCTTCGTTCTTTCGAATAAAGTTTTCTTGTTATACTTATTATACTTATCAATCGAAATCTTTGATTTTATATACTTTATAAAATAATTTCGATTCTCTTTATTCAATTTTGAAATTTTTCTTTTTCAGATTCTCTCTTCTTTTTTATTTCCTGCTCATAAACGACTGATATATGTAAGTATATCTCTTCGATTATTTAGAAAGTTTTATAGATCAGAAATCATTTTTTACGATGTTTGATTTCCTGTTTATCTGAAGAATTTCGGTGGTTATACTTTTTCCTGTTCACTAAACAATTCTGGACTTAACTTCTTAAATTCAAAACCATTTGTCATCTCTGTACTTTGCGATCTGCTGATTCAAATCGACCTATTGGGATTTTCTCCTCTGCAGTTCTTTAAAGTATCCTGGAAAAAAGTTCCTGCCCGATTCTTCTATTTTTAATATCCTCTCAGATATTCTTCTGATGCAAAGCTTCAATCCATATCCTAATGGTTCTGATATGCATTTCAAAGTATCGTTCTCATCTTCACGTTTGTTCTTGGAATCTCTTCTTTCCAACGAACCGGTGAGTTGAGGGTTTTACTCTTTCGGGAAATATTTCTTTACATATTTCCTGAAATCTTTGTATCAGGTGTGTGACAGTTGTTCAATATGAGTTACCGATTCTATATTACCTGAAATACTGATTTCCTTTTGTTTCTGATTTCTTAAAATATAAGTAAGATTTAAGAGGATCTTATTTATATTTCATAAAAGAAACTTCTGTTTTCTTAAGGTGTATCATATGTGATCTGTATCAGGTCTTTCTTGCAGGAAATCCGGTTCCTGTCACTCTCATATTGATGATGGTGTTTGTTTATGTTCCCACTGGAATCACCTTTTCCTTTCTTCATCCTTCATGTGCATCTATGCTATGAATTGAATGATTTTCTTTTTTGTTTTTCTCTTGTTGTTTTTGATGGTCTTATAATAACATCGTTGCGGGTATTTGTCAATACATTTTTGTGTTTTTATGCTATTATTTTTATTTATTTGTTTTGTTATGTGTTTATATTTTATAATTTGTTTGTATTTTTTATTATTTTCTGTTAATTTATGCTATTGTGAAGTTGTGAAGAACGGGATGGTATGTTGCAAACGGACGGTCGGGAAGGACGGGAGGGGCGGGTGAGGCTTCGGAGGTCTAGTGCTTCTAAGGCTGCAGGGATTCTGCTAAAACCGCTGAAAAAATCCCAGAACTCGCTAACGCTCAAACAGCTGGGATTTTTCCAGCAACGCAGCCTCCCCGCGGCCTAAGAAGTACTACGACTCCTGCAGAGTCACCCACCCCTCCCGTCCTTCCCGCCCTGACTTTCGAACATGGAAAGTTAGTTAGAAAAGTTTCTGTGTGACTGTATTGGCCCTGCAAACATTGCAATGTTTGTACTTTACAATGTTTGCAGGGGATTGAGATAAACTTTATTCGAAAGAACGAAGAAGAAGAAAAATTGAATAACGAAGAGTGTTGAGACGGTCATCATCTGTTGAGCCTTTCTTGATATTTTTACCGGGGCTGGGATTTGTCTCTGGGAATGTCAGCGTGAGGTGTCCTGTGGAGAGCAGGGGCTTCGGAGTGAGCCTTTGGTCATACTTGGCGTCTGAGGTGACCTGTGGAAAGGTATTCTGCGGATACAGGCCGCAGAATAAGGCCCATCTGTCTGAGCCAGGTACGCATCAGCGTACATGGCGAGTTATGGGCCGGCCTTTTCACAGGTTGCCTCAGACGCTTAGTATGACCAGGCGAAACGACAGCCCCTGCTCCCCACAGGACACCTCACGCGTCCGCATCGTCCACATCCCATAACCAAATATCCATAACCTTAATAATGTCCCACAACCACACTCCAAAAACAAAAAAGCAGACCGGCAACCTCGATCAAAACGGTCACCAGTCTGCAAAACAAGACGGAAATTCTTAAATTACTACATTCCGCTCTGCAGCATATTCATGAACACAGCTCCAACGCCTTCACGCTCTATATGTGTTCAATCCCTGCATCTATTTACGATTATAATTGATCAGACAACCCTTAAGGATGATCTCTCTCTCATCATCTGTCAGCTCACCCAGAGTTACATCGAACTCCTTCAGAGCGTCACCTTCAACAGTATATCCCTTGATCACGTCTGCTTTTTCCTCAACCGCCTTGCGGATTCCCGGGAAGAACAGATAATCACCGTTCTTGAACGGAAGATTTCCGGACGGGATCAGGAATGGAAGCATACCCCAATTGATCAGATTGGAACGATACCTCTTGGTTGCATACTCATTGGCAATGTTTGCCCAGCCGCCAAGTACCTTCTGGCAGGATGCAGCCTGCTCTCTGGCAGAGCCATCGCCCGGTTTCACTGCAAAAATGGTACTTCCTACGCCAAGGTTGGTCTTATCTACATCCGGATAAGTCTTGTTGATGGTTTTAATAACCGGTTTCAGTTCCGGAACAGCCTCTGCCGGGCAGTTACCTGCCTGGATCGCCTTCTGTGCTGCCTGGATCTCTTTTGCACGGCCAACATAAGCCGGATCCTTTCTGGACAGTGTAAACTCTGCAAGTCCAAGCGGATTGGAACGGTAGGAGGATGTCTCACCGGACGGGATCAGCTCGTCAGTGGTAGTAACCGGATCGTGGATCTCGGAAACAACCTTCAGAATCAGGTTGTCTGCAAGTGCAGCCATCTCCGGCCAGTCTTTGATATTCGGTCCAAACTGGATCTCTACGCTTGGATCTGCCACGCCCTTGCTGTCAAATACACGGTTCTCGTAGATAGACTTATCGAAGTAGTATTTATGCTCGGAATAGCTTCCGTCAAACTCCTCTGCTGAGGTAAGGAATCCCTTGTTTGCTGCTGTAGCTGCAATGGAACGTGCATCCATAAGTGCAACCGAAGAGATCTGACCGTTCTGGATCTTGGAGCCTTCACGGTTCGGGAAGTTTCTGGTTGTATGACGGATACTGAATGCATTGTTTGCAGGTGTATCTCCGGCACCGAAGCACGGGCCGCAGAATGCAGTTTTCACAACTGCGCCTGTTCCGATCAGTTCTGCAAGAACACCATTCTTAGCCAGTTCCATGTAGATTGGAGTACTTGCCGGATATACACTTAAGGTGAAGGCATCATGGCCGATATTTTTGCCCTTGAGGATATCTGCTGCAGCGCAGATATTCTCGAATCCACCGCCTGCACAGCCGGCGATGATTCCCTGCTCAACATAAAGCTTGCCATCAACTACCTTGTCTCTCAATGTGAACGGAATCTTTCCGTCAAGACTTACCTGTGCTCTCTTCTCCACATCTGCAAGGATATCGTCAAGGTTTGCCTTCAGCTCATCGATGGTGTAGGTGTTACTTGGGTGGAACGGCATTGCGATCATTGGTTTGATCTCACTGAGGTCGATCTCTACACAGCCGTCATAGTATGCAACGTTGCCCGGTTTCAGTTCTTTATAATCCTCCGGTCTTCCGTGGATCGCATAGAATTCCTCGATCTTCGCATCTGTCTGCCAGATGGAGGAAAGACATGTGGTTTCTGTTGTCATAACATCAACACCGATACGGAAATCTGCGCTTAAGCTGGCAACGCCTGGTCCAACGAACTCCATAACCTTATTCTTCACATAGCCGTTGGCAAAAACCTCGCCGATGATGGCAAGCGCAACATCCTGCGGTCCTACACCCGGACGTGGAGCACCTTTCAGATAAATAGCAACTACTCCTGGCATATTAATATCGTATGTCTGGCAGAGAAGCTGTTTTACAAGCTCCGGTCCGCCCTCTCCCATAGCCATGGTTCCAAGTGCTCCGTATCTTGTATGACTGTCGGAACCGAGGATCATCTTTCCGCCGCCTGCAAGCATTTCTCTTGCAAACTGATGGATAACTGCCTGATGAGGCGGTACATAAACTCCGCCGTACTTTTTGGCACAGGTGAGACCAAACATGTGGTCATCTTCATTGATGGTTCCGCCTACTGCACAGAGGGAGTTATGGCAGTTGGTCAGTACATATGGTACCGGGAACTTCTCAAGTCCTGAAGCTCTTGCAGTCTGGATGATTCCCACAAATGTGATATCATGGGAAGTCAGTTTATCGAATTTGATCTGAAGTTTCTCCATGTTATCGGATTTATTATGAGCCTTGAGAATAGAATATGCGATGGTATTCTTAGCAGCCTCTTCTTTCGCTACAGGCAGATCAGCCTGGTTCTCGGGAATGATTTCCTGTCCGTTCTGAAGATAAACGCCGGTATCGTAAAGTTTCATTTCGGTTCCTCCAATCTGTAATGATTCTTTTTTTTTCATAATTTCGTTTATTATAGAGGATTTTTACACATTAGTCAATAAAAGTGAGCACACCTGGTGCATTGTTTTGTGTACAAGCGTTATTGTCCTGTGCTTTACTTTCCCTGCAAAATCCGCTATACTGAAGACCATATCGGACGGATATTCATATTCTGCCGGTTGTGGCAGTTTCAATACGGAGGTACTGTTTATGTTTCGTTTATGGGGAAAAATATGGAAAGACAATCGCATGCTTCAGGACACCGTTGTCTGTGATGACAGCGATGATACCAGAACCCACAAGATCTTTCACGGACTTGAGGAAATCTGTTATCAGATGGATCTGGGAAATCCTATCTGGCTGGATGCCACAGTGCGGGATTTCAAAAAGCATGATAAGGCCCGCTTTTATCAGGATAATTTCATTGAACATATTGAGTTCGACTACCTGGAGATCCAGGTGATCGAGGAAGACTGAGTAACATATAAAAGGACGCAGGAAAGCCACGAATGCTTATCCTGCGTTCTCTTTTTTCAGAAATCCCCAATCTGGGAGGTATATTTCAGAAGATCATGCTTACTGCCTTTAATGAAGTTTATGCTCTCAGCCAGAAAAAAACGTAACGCTCCGTATGGCAGCTTACATGGTTGCGATCAAGAGGATCACCACAGCCGGCAAGCTCCGTGGCGGCCCGATCTCCATGGGTTGATAAGGTATAGCTGATAAATTCCTTATCTTACACAACTGCATACATAAAAAACTCTCC
The DNA here is from genome assembly GCF_900101315.1 of Blautia sp. SF-50. Lineage (NCBI taxonomy): Bacteria > Bacillati > Bacillota > Clostridia > Lachnospirales > Lachnospiraceae > Blautia > Blautia sp. SF-50. Next base: position 67,832 of record NZ_FMUW01000005.1, on the reverse strand, counting down.
GGCGGATACAGAGAATCGTATCTGCCGGAGAGTTTTTTATAAGTATATATTTCGTCAATCGGATATCCTAAAGTCCCCCCGCTGCTTATTGCTTTTCGCAATTGAAGCAGGGGACTTACCTGATTCAGTTAATCTTCAGCATTTCCAAAAATCACTGCATCCGGTTCCCTTATTCCGGGATACCTTTGTGTACATTTCTGTATTTTCTCAAATATACCGGGATATGTTTTTACTCTGCATTCATAAACTCCCGTATGATCTCCCGCATGATTTCTTCCTCCTCCGGAGAAAGCATCTTGCTGAAGTGGCTTCCGGTAGCAGCCGTCTGACGGATACTTCTGGTGATCTTATCTACGATTTCTTCCTGCAGAACAGGATCCGGCTTTTCTGCGACCGGTACTTCCTCCACCCAGGTACGGACCTGTTCCACATAATCTGCAAGAGAAGCCATCACAAGCTCTTCCTTATAAGAAAAGTCCAATGCCTGACGAAGAAGAAGCAGTACTACCGGCACTGCCGCCCCTATATAGAGATAAAGCATAGACAATCCTTCCCTGTATCCCAGTCTGCTGTTGAGAAAAACAGACAGTCCCAGAAGAAATGTACAAAACAGTGACGGATACCACACAAATCGGTTCATCCGATGCCAGAGCCTGTCCCTTGATTTCCACAGGTTCAGCCATTTTTCTTTGAGATTCTGTAATCGCTGCGTATTTCGGATCATTCTTCGGTAGGTAAGGTTTGTTGCCAGCATCCCCAGACCGCCGATACATCCCATGGATGTCATGACGTAAAGCGGGATGTTCAGCTTCATGATCATCTCCAGCATAAGCCCTCCCTTTTTCACTGCCGCACAGTGCCTGAGCGTGCTTTTGTTCTATAGCCGCACTGCTCATCGCCTTAGGAATATTATACTTCTATATAACTTAACTGGAAAGAATTTTCGTTCGCCAAATGCTGCCCCTGTTTTCGGTCTTTTTACATTTCCTGCAGTGCTTTGACTACATTTTCAAATTTCATGAAGTGAGAAGCTTTTACGAGGATGGTATCTCCAGGTTTCACATATGTGTTCAGGTTCTTAAGAAGGCTTTCCAGATCTTTTTCCCGGATGACTGTCAGGTCTGGATTGGTCTGAGATGCCTTTTCCGCGATATGGGCTGCAAGTGGTCCTACGCAGATGCATGCATCGATCCTGCACTGACCTGCATGAACGCCTACACCTTCATGAAGTGCAGCTTCATCCGTTCCTAGCTCACCCATATCGCCAAGGATAGCAACCTTTCTTCCAAGTCCGTCCTGAAGAACATCCAGGGAAGCCTTCATGGACATGGGATTTGCGTTGTAGCAGTCATCTACGATCATGAATTTATCGGTCTCGATCATATTGAATCTTCCGCTGACCGGTTCCAGGCTTTCGATGCCATTTTTGATCTGCTCTGCATTCAGTCCGTAAAGTCTGCCCACAGCTGCTGCTGCCAGTGCATTGGATACCATATGACGTCCCGGCATTGGAATATCTACATGAAATGTCTGGAGCTCTCCGTTCTCTGCCATTTTTCCTTTCAGACAGATGTCACAGCTCATTCCCTTCAGGCCACGGCTTTCCACATTTTCACAGGTAACAGAAGCATTTTCTCCGTTTCCGAAAAATACCGGCTGCATGCTGTTGTATTCCTTTACTGTGGAAAGCTTATCATCATCACCGTTAAGTACGATATTTCTCTTCACATACTGAAAAATCTCTGTTTTTGCCTTCAGGACGCCGTCTCTGTCCCCAAGGTTTTCCAGATGGCAGGTTCCGATGTTTGTGATCACGCAGGTGTCCGGTTTTGCGATCTTTGCAAGACGGGTCATCTCACCGAAATCACTGATTCCCATTTCCAGAACTGCGATCTCATCTTCATCACGAAGGCGGAATACTGTCAGTGGAAGTCCCAGCTCATTGTTGAAATTTCCCTGGGTTTTCAGTGTACGGTATTTTTCCTTCAGCACAGAGGCGATCACCTCTTTTGTGCTGGTCTTTCCAACGCTTCCTGTGATTCCCACAACCGGAATATCAAGCTGCTCCAGATAAAACTCCGCAATGTCTTTTACTGCCTGAAGGGAGGAGCCTACCTGGATATACGGATGATCCGACCCTTCAAGAGTTCTCTCGGATAAGGTCGCGAGTGCACCTGCTTCCATTACCTGCGGGATAAAACGGTGAGCATCCACACGCTCTCCTACTACTGGTACAAAAAGACCTCCTTTTTCCACCTTACGGCTGTCCGTTGTGATCGCAGTCACTTCCTCCTGAAGTTTTTCCTGCGGGCCGTGGTAAATACCATTGCAGACTTTTGTGATATTTTCCAATGTAAGATTTTTCATGAATAAAATCCTTTCTTTTGCCAGAAACTCCTCCTGTCAACAGGAGGAGTTACGGTCAGATATTTTATTTGCTGTATTTCTTAAAAGAAATGCGGATCAGTTCTTCACAGAGGTCCGGATAGTCGATTCCCAGGACCTTTGCTTCCTGAGGGATCAGACTGGTGGGTGTCATTCCCGGAAGTGTGTTTGCCTCCAGGCAGTACATATCACCGTTTTCTTTCATCATGAAGTCAAAACGTGCATAGCCCTCAATGCAGAGAGCCTTTGCACCAGCTTCCGCATAATGCTGCATCTTCTCAGTCAGTTCCGGTGAGATCTCAGCCGGACAGGTTTCTACTGTGGAGCCTGCCTGATATTTGTTCTTGTAATCATAAAAGCCCTGCTTCGGTGCGATCTCGATGATCGGATAAGCCTTTCCGTCTACAACTGCAACGGAAAACTCACGACCCCTGATATACTCTTCAACAACTACCTCATCTTCATAAGAATAAGCACCATCAATGGCATCCTCATATTCTTTCTGGTTGTTTACAATATAAACACCTACGCTGGAACCACCGCAGCATGTTTTTACAACAACAGGAAATTCCATACCAAGATCATGGATGTTTCTTGTACAGTTTTCTTTCAACATGGAAACGCCCTTCGGTGTCGGTACCTGATCCATGAGAAAGATCTTCTTGGTGAGGCCCTTATCCATAGCAAGGGCACTGCTTAAATATCCGGTTCCTGTGTAACGGATCCCCAGAAGATCGAAGGTTGCCTGAACCTTTCCATCCTCTCCGTTGGAACCGTGAAGTCCCATAAATACAATGTCTGCTGCCTGACACAATTCCAGTACATTCGGTCCGAAAAAGCTTCTTCTTGTGCGTTTGATCTCTTCGATATCATCATCGAAGCTTCTCATATACTCTGCCGCAGAATCTACCTCATAATCTTTATCTCCAAAGGGCTCATCCCAGTCCACCGGCTCCAGTCCGCAGAAAATATCTACAAGAATGGCATTATGGCCTTTTTTACGAAGTGCCTTGCAGACACCGGTTCCTGTTACGATGGAGATCTCTCTTTCTGTACTGGTTCCGCCTGCCAATACAACGATATTCATACTTTCATCTCCCTTGATGATCTTGTGTTTTCTTTTTTCGTATTCTTTTAATATTTCTTTTAATCTCTTATTCATAAACTACGATTGGTACTCCTACACTAATATTATTATAAATGATTGCCGCCTTATCCTTCGGGGTGTTTACACAGCCATGAGAACCATTTGTGATATAGATCTGCCCGCCATACTGTGAACGCCAGCTTGCGTCATGGATTCCGACTCCTCCGGAAAACGGCATCCAGTATGTAACCGGTGATGCATATCCAGGTCCCTTCAAAACTGCCGGTGAACGCATGGCATCCAGTGCAAAGCATCCGGTCGGTGTGGAATGGCCCTTTCGGACACAGCCGGTAACTACCGGTGTATCTACCAGAAGCTGTCCGTCTTTATAGAATACCATTCTCTGGTTGGTCAGGTCAATCTCTACATATGTATTTCCGATATCATTGGTATCTCTGCAAAGTCCGCTGTAAGCATACGCCGGCTGTCTCACTTCTGTAGTTCCTGCAAGAATGGCATTATAAAGCCATTCAGTCTCTGCGGTCTGATCGATAGCCCATCCGTAATCACCGCCTTTAATGGTTTTCTGGCGGCCATCGTAGGTGGTAAATGTCCTCGTGCAGCCAAAGGTATCATATTTATATCCCAGGCTGTTCACATAAGCTGCAACCTGATCTTTATTTACTATATAATCTCCGTTTGCGTCCCTGACCAGCCAGTCTTTGATGGTATTTCGGTCAAGCTGTTCCGACCGGTCCGAAAAATCATAGGTGATCACGCAGCTGGTAAGCTTGTTCATCTGGTCACAATCTTTTTTCAGAGCTTCATCGTCTTTATATATCGATGGTTTTTTGTAGCAGTTTTTCTTTTCCAGACTAACTGTTTTGTCTCCTGCGGAAACAGCTGCACGGATCACCTTCTGAACCTTTTTTGTATCCAGGGTCGTTCCTTCTTTTTCCGGCTGGATCTCGTAGGTTTCGCCATTATCCTTAATGCATGCGTCTGCAGGCTTTTCCATATTGTCCTTCTGCATGCATTTCAGATTCTTCACAGCCTCTGTCAGCTTGTTCTGATCTTCATAAGCAGTATCCGTTGCCAGTGTATATTTTTTCTTCTGATTAAAAGCAAGGAACCATTTGTACCGGGCCTGTTTCTTGATCAGCTTTTTGGCTCCGCCACCCGGCTTGTAGACCAGTCCGGCTTCTTTTGCGGTAATGCTCTCTTTTCCGTTGTTTCTTGTATCAACGGTAAGAACATATGCCTGCACTTTCTTTGCAAGAAGCTTTTCTGTTTCATCTGCAGTTTTATAGGAGCAGTTAAAACCATTCACCTGAGATCCCGGCAAAAAATGATCTGTAAAATAGTGTACACCATATCCATAAGCCCCTGCTGTAAGGATCAGCAGGATCATGATCAGTGCAATGACCAACTTTTTGCCTGTTTTCATTTTTTCTTTTTCCTCATCCATGAGCTCTCTCCAATAGTTATGACTGCCCGGTATTACGCATGCTGAAATACCGGGCAGTCTGATGTGATCGATTTATTTCTCCAGAAGTTTTTCCACACTTACAAGCTTCACACAGAGAACAAATACCTCTGCTGCCTTGCCAAGCTCCTCAACGCTTGGGTAGCTTGGTGCAATACGGATATTGCTGTCTTTCGGGTCCTTTCCATATGGATAGGTTGCGCCCGCTCCAGTCATAACAACGCCTGCTTCTTTTGCTTTGGCAACGATGGCTTTCGCACAGCCTTCCATAGAATCAAAGGAAATGAAATATCCGCCGTGAGGTTTGGTCCACTCACCGATTCCAAGTCCGTTAAGCTCTTTATCCAGTGTTGCGAGAACAAGCTCGAATTTCGGACGAAGGATGTCTGCGTGTTTCTTCATATGCTCATGCAGTCCGTTGATATCTTTGAAGAAACGAACGTGACGAAGCTGGTTCAGTTTGTCGTGTCCGATGGTCTGTACAGTCATGTATTTGCGGAAGTCATCCAGGTTCGCCTTGGATGCAGCAACTGCTGCGATACCGGAACCAGGGAAGCTTACCTTGGAGGTAGAAGTAAATTTATAAACAATGTCCGGATTTCCTGCTTTCGCACACTCATCAAGGATCTCAAGAAGGAAATCCTGATTGTCATCATAAAGATGATGGATGCTGTAAGCGTTATCCCAGTAAATACGGAAGTCCGGTGCAGCCGGCTTCAGATGCGCAAAACGCTTAACTGTTTCTTCGGAATAGGTGTAGCCCTGCGGATTGGAATATTTCGGAACACACCAGATTCCTTTTACTGCCGGATCTTCATTGACATATTTCTCAACCATGTCCATATCCGGGCCTTCCGGAGACATCGGAATGTTGATCATCTCAATGCCGAAAAATTCTGTGATACGGAAATGACGGTCGTATCCTGGTACAGGACAGAGGAATTTCACCTTGTCAAGCTTGCACCATGGTGTATTTCCCATTACTCCGTGGGAATAGGAACGTGCAATGGTATCGAACATTACGTTCAGACTGGAGTTACCATAGATGATGATGTTCTCTGGCTCTACCTCTGACATCTCACCGAGAAGTCTCTTGGCTTCCGGGATTCCGTCGATGACTCCATAGTTACGGCAGTCCACACCGGTCTCACATTTCAGATCTGCATCCCCTGCAAGTACTTCCATCATTTTCATGGAAAGATCAAGCTGATCCGGTGCAGGTTTACCACGGGACATATCCAGTGCCAGACCTTCGGCTTTGATCTCGTCGAACTCACGGTCGAGTTCTTTCTTTAAATCGAGTAGCTCTTCCCTGCTCATCTCACAATATTTTTTCATAAGTTTGCTTCTCCTCTTTTTGTGCACAGTTTCATATCTGCGGTTGCTGTGTTTCTTCTGTTAACGATTTCTGTCTGTCAGGAATTCTCTGCAAAATCTCTTCCGCAAAAAACAGCCACAGTTTCACGGAAGCGGGAAGCCTCTGCCCCGGCAGAAAATCTCTGCGTACATTTTAGTATGTAAAAGCGCTGTTGTCAAATCTTTCGTGGAAAATCCTGCACTTCTCTTGCACAGCATCCATTTTTCCTCTATACTGGAAAAAACATTATTATGGCGTTTTTATGGATTCATGTCCCGGTCAGCCGGATCTGGTACAGTAATCTCCGGAAATGCTATATAAAAATGCTATATATATCTTATAAATTTACTATTATGAAAGAGGTATTGATCATCATGTGGATTGCAGATGGATGGAAAGAATATGAAGTTATTGATACATCAAAAGGAGAAAAGCTGGAGCGCTGGGGGGATTATCTTCTGGTTCGTCCGGACCCGCAGGTAATCTGGGATACTCCCCGCAAAAACCGTGGCTGGAAGCATATGAACGGACATTATCACAGAAGCAGCCGTGGCGGCGGTGAGTGGGAGTTCTTTGATCTGCCTCATCAGTGGGAGCTTCATTACAAGGACCTTACTTTTAATCTGAAGCCTTTCAGCTTCAAGCATACAGGACTTTTCCCGGAGCAGGCTGTGAACTGGGACTGGTTCGGTGAAAAGATCCGCAATGCGGGACGCCCGATCAAGGTCTTAAATCTTTTTGCCTATACCGGCGGCGCTACTCTGGCTGCAGCTGCTGCCGGCGCTTCCGTTACTCACGTGGACGCTTCCAAGGGTATGGTGAACTGGGCAAAAGAGAATGCTGCTGCTTCCGGACTTTCCGGTGCGCCGATCCGCTGGCTTGTGGATGACTGCGTGAAGTTCGTAGAGCGTGAGATCCGCAGAGGAAATCATTATGATGCGATCATTATGGACCCGCCTTCTTACGGCCGCGGACCTAAGGGCGAGATCTGGAAGATCGAGGATGCGATCCATCCGCTGATCAAGCTTTGTACGAAGATCCTCAGTGATGATCCGCTGTTTTTCCTGGTAAATTCCTATACTACAGGACTTGCTCCTGCTGTTCTGACTTATATGCTTGCCACCGAACTGAAGCCCTGGAAGGGTAATGTAGAGTCACAGGAGATCGGACTTCCTGTAACAGAAAGTGGTCTGGTTCTTCCTTGCGGAGCTTCCGGACGGTGGAGCTCCTCCCGGTAGGATAGGGATGTTGTGGCATCCTTATTAGCTGGCACTTTTTTTGCTGTTGCGAACTGCTGTGAGTTGGATTTTTTCCTTTCTAGGGGACACTTTGGCGTGGGCAGGTTTGCGAGAAGGGGAAGCACTCGGAGTTAGCGAAGGCCGTCTCCCCTTCTCGCGCTCTTCCCCTCCTGGCCACGCCGCTGTTCTGCGTTGTGGAATGTGATTCTGTATTGGCGGGATGATGGATTCTACTGTGTTGGATGTGAAGCGTTGTGCCGATTTTTATCCTTACTATTCAATGGTAATATTCCGCGAGGTGTTTTTTGTGAGCGAAGGTCACAGAAAACCCGAGACATACCACGCGAATTTATACGATCAGTATAAATTCTGTGCATCGCAAAGCGTATTACTGAAAACGGAGTGAACAGTAACTTTTTATCAGGTATCTTTTTGTATTTTCTGATTATTTGTATTGAAACGCTTTTTTGATAGGTCTATAATATAGAAAAAAGGAGCGTGATCTTTATGAGTACGGAAACTACGAAGGATACTCTTCCTTTTACCTGCACGCCGGCTTATGACCGGGATGCCTGTAAGGGATGTGTCTGTTCTACCTGCTATGAACAGGAATTTTGTGACCGGTGCAGCTCCTGTGTAGAGCAGGGACATCGGAAAGAACGATGCAATGCTTATGAGGGAGCCTACAATTACTAACAAAAAAAAGGATCTGAAAAAGGCAGAACTATTTGTAAAATCTCGCCTTTTACAGATCCTTTTTATTATTACCCACCACCCAACAGAGCGGCACAGCCTCCCCTTCTCGACACCCCCGAATCCCGCACCCTGTCAGAACATTCACGCCCACAACAACGCCGAACAGCGGCGTGGCCAGGAGGGGAAGAGCGCGAGAAGGGGAGACGGCCTTCGCAACTCCGAGTGCTTCCCCTTCTCGCAAATTACCGCCTTCCAAAAGGCCGAACCTTTATCCTAAAAATAAAAAAATAAAAACATATAAAAAAAGAGACCGTCAGACCAATAAAGTCCAACAGTCTCAAAAAAGAAAAAAAATCTTTTTATTCTTACACTTTCTTATTTATTCTTAACTTTTTCAAGCATCTCCTCAGCTCTCTCAATCTCACTCTTCTCATCCTTCGGAAGAACAATATTAAGAATAATCGCAAATACCGCTGCCGGAACAATACCGGAACCGCCGAAGATCAGGCTGATCGCCTGTGGCAGATGCACCAGGATCGCTGTATTGGAGCCAAGTCCATAACCAAGACCAAGTGCTACGGAAACGATCGTAACATTTCTCGGTCCGATCGGCCACTTGGTAATTAACTGGATACCGCTGACAACAATAGATGAGAACATCATAACAGCAGCGCCGCCAAGAACACTCTGCGGCATGATGGAGATCAGTGCAGCAAGCTTCGGGAACAGTCCGCATGCGATCAGGAAGATTCCTCCTGTAGCGATACAGAAACGGTTTACAACCTTATTCATTGCAACCAGACCAACGTTCTGGCTGAAGGATGTGTTCGGAAGCACACCGAACAGTGCTGCGAAGGAAGATCCAAGTCCGTCACACATAACACCACCGGAAAGCTCTTTGTCTGTAGCCTCTCTTCCAAGACCACCCTCTGTGATTCCGGAAATATCACCAACTGTTTCAACTGCAGTTACAATAAACATGATCAGGATCGGCACGATCGCACGTGCGTCAAACACCCATTTTACAGGCATCAGTGCCGGTACCGCAAACCATTTTGCCTGAGCAACCTTGTCCCAGTTGAGAACCCAGGCCTTTGTAGCCTCCACAGTAGCACCTGTGTCATCTACATATGTAAATGTTGTAGGAAGTACCATAGCCATGATACTTACCAGAATGTATCCCACGATAATACCGATGAGGATTGAAGAAAAGCTTGTGAAGCCTTTTGTTCCATGCTTCAGTACAATGATCACGATCAGAACTACAAAGCCTACAAAAAGGTTTTCAAGAGAACCGTAATCCTTTGCGGAGCTTCCGCCACCGAAAGAGCTGATTCCCACACCGATCAGTGAAAGACCGATTGAAAGTACAACTGTACCTGTTACAACAGATGGGAAAAATTTTCTCAAGGGCTTCAGAAAGCTTCCCAGAACAGTCTCAAAAAGACCGCCGATAAAGCAGGCTGCCATGATCGAACCATAGGCAACGACACCATTTCCCATAACTCCGGCAACACTCTGACATACGCCGATGAAGCCTGAACTTGTTCCCATAACGATAGGAAGCTTGCCACCGACCGGTCCGATCGTAAAGACCTGTACAAGTGTAACAATTCCTGCGATCAGCATTGCATTCTGAAGTAATGCAACCTGAAGATCCCCTCCTGCTTCGATCCCGCAGGCTGCCGTGATGATCAGAAGCGGGGTAAGGTTACCCACAAACATGGCAAGCACGTGCTGCAGTCCAAGGGGAATTGCCACCTTAAGAGGTGGGCGTCCGTCCAGCTCATAAGGGCTGGCTGTGTTTTTCTCCTGTTTTTCCATAATGAATCCATCCTTTCTTTCCCTATGTCCTGACGATAACATAAAAAAGAAGGCAGTTATACCCACTGCTGAATATAACCGCCCTGTTATCTGTCAGTACACGTATCGTGTCTCTTCTGTTTCGACACTCTTATCTGAACTGTTATTTCAGACTCCTGAAAAACGGGTTCATTATACAGTATCCCAACATCTATATCAAGTGTTAATTAACAAGTTGTTGATTTTTTTGCAGCTTTTTTTGCCTGGCTCTCACTCCAGAGCTCATCGGCCTGTTTCTTCCATACCTCTGCATAGTGATCACATTTTGCACAGAGATGCTCTGCTGTTTCCGGAGACTGAAGATCTGTAGATTTCGCTCCTGCACGCTCAACCATCTTGCGGAGAAGCTCAGGATTTTCAAGCATCGGACATGGACGAAGCATGTTTTTGTTGAACGGCTGACCCTTGTGATACTCCATAAAAATCGGGCTCTTCAGCGCCTCAAGGAGTGTACATTCTTTAATGTTCGCATTGGAGAAATGAATGAATACGCAAGGATCCACGTCTCCGTTTGCATTGATATGGAGGTAACGACGGCCACCTGCGATACATCCGCCTACATACTCTGCATCGTTCTGGAAGTCCATAGTGAAGAGAGATTTTGTGGCACGGAATCTGCGGACGCTGTCGTACATTTTGATTCTCTGCTCCGGTGTGGGGAGGAGATCTGCTGCTGCATCATTTCCAACCGGCATATAGTGGAAGAACCATGCAAAATAAGCTCCGCACTCGATCAGATGATCAAAATACTCCTCACTGCTTACTGCATCTACGTTTGCGGATGTGTAGCATGTGGAAACACCGAACGGAAGGCCGTGGCTCTTCAGAAGCTCCATGGCGTGCATAACCTTCTGATATACACCATCACCACGACGTCCGTCTGTAGTTGCCTCTGTTCCCTCAAGGCTGATAGCCGGAACGAAGTTTTTCACACGGAGCATTTCCTGACAAAATTCTTCGTCAATAAGAGTTCCGTTTGTGAAGGAAAGGAACTCGCAGTCCGGATTCATCTCACAGATCTTAATGAGATCCTTTTTGCGGACCAGTGGCTCACCGCCTGTGTAGATGTACATATAGGTTCCCAGTTCTTTACCCTGTTTTACGATAGAATCGATGGTCTCAAGATCCAGGTTCAGCTTGTGGCCATACTCTGCTGCCCAGCATCCTGTGCAATGAAGGTTACATGCGCTGGTAGGATCAAGAAGAATTGCCCACGGTACATTGCAGTCATTCTCTTCTGATACCTTTTCCTGCGTTGCGCTTCCCTTAAGACTGGCATTTACAATAAAGTTGCGGAAAAATGTCTGGCGTACGCCGGCATCCAGCTGATACATACGAAGGATCAGCTGATACCAGTTGTCCTTTGCCTCGATGGAGTGACGGATCGCATTTCTCTGTCCTGCATACCAGCCATCCGGTGTTACTTTATCAACCATTTCCATGATCTTCGGTATGTTTGTCTCCGGATCCTTCTCAAGATAATCCAGTGCTTTTGTTACGGTAGCTGCGATCGCTGCCTGTTTTGCTTTGTCTACGATTCCCATACTCTATTTCCTCCTATGTTATTATCTAAAGTGATTGGTTATTTTTATGTTTATGTTTAAAGCCGACTCTTGATGATCTTGATCGTCAGGATCCCGACCCATAGATTGAGGATCCCTTCCAGTAAAATGGAAAATCCTACCAACACCATCATCATAGCTGCTGCTTCAAATGGTCTGATAAAAACCAGAACTCCGATCACTCCGGTGACCAGTGCGATCAGCAGGATCTGCCACCACAACGCCAGACCGAATCTCTTCGCATCTACAGACATCTGGATCTTAAACAGGGCATCTGCCAGGATCAGGATTCCGAACACGGAAAAAATAAGATCCACTGCGAAATTTTTTCTGGCTATCAGGATCACTCCCACTGCCATCAGCAGGATCCCGAAAGCCAGATCAAACTGAAATGCCAGACAGAAAGCATCTCTCGTGAAATATCCGCTGATCTTAATAGCTCCGTACAGAATCAGCATGATTCCCATGAGCACGCACAGCATTTTTACAGAGCTTTTGGGCCTTGCCATCAGAAAAATACCCAGCACACAGAACAGTAATGACATGACGATGTAGATGTTTTTTACAAGCTTCAGCTGTTTCAGGTCATCCATACGTTCCCTCCTTGATAATTTTTTCTCATTTATTGTACTGAATTATACATCCCTGTGTCGTTTAAAAAAACAGACAAAAAAGAGCCAGTGCCTAAATTTCAGACACCAGCTCAAAATTAACCGTTTCTATACCTTAATAAAATTCGAGGACATTCCTGTTCTACACTAAATGGATATTTTTAATCTTCATTTAGTTGAAATCATAGCTTTTATTTCAGATTTTTGTACTGACTCTCAAGGCTCTTCTCGTAAATATACTCCAGCTTATGCATATCTGACAGGATATCATAATCCATATCATGCCGTAGCCAGTCCAGGATCACTCCCACAAATACACATTTATAATACCGGCTTATAAGATGCCTATCTTCCTGATCCATTTCAAAGTCTCCGACCGCCCTGTTGATCAGCTCCTCCACCACACGCTCTGCGGCATGATCCAGATAATCGGCAAATACATCCCTCTGGATCGAGCGGTACAGATGTATCATGGCTTTTTTGTTCTTCTGAACTGCGTTGACAAGGATTTCCATACAGTCGCTGACTGATTCCGGTACTTTCTGATCCTTCAGAATGTCATTCAGCTCTTCCTTTACCATTGCTTCCACTGCATCCGGAATATCTCTGAAATGGTAGTAAAATGTATTCCTGTTTACTCCACAGCGTTCCACAATGTCCTTTACCGTAATCTTGGACAATGGTTTTTCGTTCATAAGTTCCGTCAGTGTATGCAGTATGATCTGTCTTGTAAAACCTGGCATTTTCTCTCCCCCATCACAAGCTTTCCTCGGGTTATTTCCTTATTATGTCATAAAAATAACATACTTTCAAGCAACAACATGTTCGAAAATGTCCATAAATCCCCGGAGATCTTTCTCCCGATAACTGTCCCATGACCTGGTTGAACAAGGTTTTGTCAGATCTCTTCTTTCTGTTCCTGCACTTTTTTCTCTGGCTGAACATGAACGATTCCCTCCACAACGGTATGGTTTCTGACCTGATTTACCACAATATCCAGGTTTTTCCAGCTGCATCGGAACTGTTCTCCGTCCTCCGGTACACGTTCCAGAACTCCGCAGACAAAGCCGCTGAAAGTATCATATTTTTCTACAGGAAGCTCCACATTTATGACCTCTGCCACATCATCCAGGATCGCTCCTCCCTGTATTTTCCAGATATGTTCTCCTGTCTTCTCAATATCATCCGGCTTCGGCAGATCTGTCCTGTCGTCAATATCTCCCACCAGCGTCTCCACAAGATCATGCAGAGTGACAATTCCTACAAAGCAGCCATATTCATCCAACACTACTGCAAAATAATCCCGTTTTTCCCTCATTTCCCGGAAGATCAGGTTGGCACGCATGGATTCCGGTACAAAAAACGGCGAATAACAGGCATGATGCAGAACAGCTTCTCTGGATCTGTCATCCAGGCGGAAATAATCTCTGGTGTCCAGAATATGGATAATATCATCTTGGTCTTCCCCGCATACCGGATAAAAGGTGTGACGGTTCTCTCTGATGATCCGTTCCCATTCCTCATCAGAGTCTTCCATATAGAGGACAACCACATCTCTTCTGTGTGTACAGATCTCATCTGCCGCAGTATCATCCAGGTCAAAAACATTCTGGATCATCTCGCTTTCTTCCTGCTGGATGCTGCCCTGTTCATTTCCCTCTGTAAGCAGCATACGGATCTCTTCCTCTGTGGCCTGCTCCTCTTTTTCTTCCGGTTTGATTCCCATCAGATACAGCACACCATTGGCAGTTACTGTCAGAAGTGCAGTAGCCGGCCAGACTGCGATCATCGCGATCTTAAGAAGTCCTGCCAGACGCAGAGACAGCTCATCCGGATTTTTCATTCCCAGACGTCTTGGCACCAGTTCTCCGAACAGAAGACTTACATAGGAAAGCAGTATGGTCACAATGATCATGCATACGATCTTCAGAACATTCTGTGGTACATCTATCCCTGACCTTATCAGTGCCTCTGTCATCGGCTGTGCAAAATATTCTGCCGCAAAAGCGCTCTGCAGAAATCCTGCCGTAGTTACCGTTACACGGATCGCTGTCATAAAATGTGCCGGCTGTTCTGTAAGCTTTATCAAAATCTGCGCCCGGTGATCTCCCTCTTCTGCCAGCTCCTTCATCTTCGCTTCATTCATGGACAGAACCGCCATTTCCGCACCTGCGAAAACAGAATTCAGAAAGATCAGGAACACCAGTAAAACAATTGCCTGTATCATATTTTTATTCCCCTCAGTATAGTCGTCCGGAATTATCCCGAACCAATTATAATACAGAAAGCGGACCGTTATCATCCGCTTTCCTGTTGCTTACTCTGATTATTATTACATAAGATAGCATAACCCTTCCGGTCTGTCAAACCATCAACCTCCAACCAGCAATATACTATGATATAAAAAGCAGCAGATACATACAACAGAACGGCCTTTCATCTTCCACTCTGCTGCATGCCTATGAACATCATCGCTGCACGACCTATGTTCACTCTGCTGCTTCCTTTTCCATATGATGTTTCGGAAATTCCATAATGATCTCGGTTCCCTGTCCCGGTTCACTGTTAAGCCACAGCCTGCCGTTCAGAGTTTTTACCCCGTGCTTCACAATAGAAAGGCCAAGGCCGGTTCCGCCGATTTCCTTGGAATGGCTTTTGTCCACCCGATAAAAGCGTTCAAAAATGCGTTCCTGATCTTCCTTCGGAATACCGATCCCTGTATCCCGCACATTCACGCGAACTGCATCCTCGCCATCCTTCAGTCTCACAAAGACCTCTCCACCCCGGCGGTTATATTTGACAGCATTATCGCAGACATTATAGAGAACCTCTTCCATGATCGTCGGCACTGTATCCAGCACTGTACTTCCGCCTTCCATATACATATGCACTTCCTGCTTTTCGGCAGCTTCATGTAAGGTAGAAAAAATATCATGAGTCAGACTGTAAAGATCCAGTTTTTCCCACTGATACGGCAATCCGCCTTCATCCAGACGGGAGATCCGGATCACATCTCCAACCAGACGGATCAGTCTCTGCGCTTCCTTATAGATGCGTCCTGCAAAAACCTTCACATCCTCATCCTTCACAAATCCGTCCTGCATGATCTCAGCAAATCCGGAAATGGAAGTCAGCGGCGTTTTCAGTTCATGGGAAACATTGGCGGAAAATTCTCTTCGCAGCTGTTCCCTTTCTACTTTTTCGGTCACATCCACCAGAAGGATCACCGCACCCTCTGTCTTATTTTCTCTTGTGACAGGATTGGCGATCACCTGAATCTCACTGCCATCCAGACGAAGGATCTTGTTCTCATGCTTTCCTTCAAGGACCTGCCCAACGACACCTCGAAACTCCTCCGAGCGGTTCAGAAGATATACACTTTCTCCTGTTTTGATCTCCTTTACTTTAAGAAGCTTTCCCACACTGGAGTTGACAGAAAGTACCATGGTATAACGGTCGATCACAAGAAGTCCCTCCTGCATGTTCTCCGTGATAATAGAAAATTCTTTCTGCTGTCTTCTGGCTGCCTCAAGCTGCAGACGGATCTGCCGGCTCTGTCTGCCGATCTTGCTAAGAAGCGGCTGTACCTCATCATAGGCATCATTCTCATCCGGATGCTCCAGATCAAGCCCATTAAGAGGTTCCACAACCTTCCCGGAAAGCCTGGATGCAAATACGCCGGACAGGAGCAGCATAAGTATCAGAACTGCAGCAAAAGGCGGAAGCAGCTGCAGGAGCAGCATCCATACAGAAGCCTGGTTACTGGAAACTCTCAGCACATTGCCATTTTCAAGGCGTACTGCATAATACATTGTTTTTTCGGAAAGCGTGGATGACATTCTTTCATCCGCACCTTCTCCGTTGATCTCTGCTTCACGGATCTCCTTGCGATGTCCGTGATTATCCATGCTTTCCACATTTGCCTCATTGTCGTAGATAACTTTTCCACTTTCATCCACATAAGTGATCCTGGAATCCTCATCATTCAGCTTCTTCAGATAATCTGTCCCGGCACTTTCCACACCTCTGGAAATATACACGGCTTCTTTCTTCAGCTCACCCATCAGCTGTCCCTGAAAATAGTGATAAAGGATCCCCACGACAAATGCCAGTCCCAGTACTGTGATCAGTGATGAAACCAGCATGATATACTTAAATATTTTTTTACTCAAAGCTCAGCCCTTTCCTTTCTCCGAAATCTATATAGCATTTTACAAAAGCAATGTAAAAATAATTATCCGGAAAAAGTTAAATCCTTGTAAATTTCATCACATTATAAAAAGTGCTGTGATATCCTTTCAATACCACAGCACTTTTTTTTGCAATAATGCAACTCTTTGCAATCTGCTCTTACTTATTTCTATTCCTCAACAAAATAGTTATCTGTATGACTGGAACCGCTTCTGTGGTTTCCTGTGATGGAATATTCCACCCACTCTGCAATGTTCACAGCGTGATCACCGATACGCTCGAAATATTTTGCAGCCATAAGGATATCCAGACCGATGTTTGCATCCGGCTTTCCGTTATTCAGGACCTCGGCCAGCTTTTCCTTAATATCATTGAAGGCATCGTCCACCTTATCATCATCGTCAATAACCTTTCTGCAAAGCTCAAGATCACCCTTTACAAAGGCATCGATGCTTTCTGTAACCATCCGGACAGTATCCTCTGCCATCTTCCGGATATTAATGATATCTCCGGTAACTGCTTTGTCCTCGATATGCTTGGACAGATCCGCAATATCTGCTGCCTGATCACCGATGCGTTCCATATCGGAGATCATCTTCAGCGCTGCGGAAATGGATCGCAGATCTCCGGCTACCGGATGCTCATGAAGAAGAAGCTTCATGCAGAGATTTTCAATCTCTTTTTCCTGTGCATCGATCTCTTTTTCCGTCTCAAAGATCTTGCCAATGAGAGTCATCCCGCCTTCACCCTGAATAGCTTTGGCAGAAAGTGAAATTGCTTTTTCGCAGAGACTTCCCATGGTGATCAGTTCCACGTGAAGCTCTTCCAGCTGTCTTACAAAACGTTCTGACATAATATCAACCAAACCTTCCTGTAATATAATCCTCTGTACGCTTATCTGCCGGCATGGAGAACAGCTTGTCTGTATCCGCAAATTCCACAACCTCACCAAGAAGGAAAAATGCTGTCTTGTCGGAGATACGGGTTGCCTGCTGCATGTTATGTGTGACCATAACAATGGTGTAATCCTTTTTAAGCTCTACTGCCAGATCCTCGATCTTGGAAGTGGAGATCGGGTCCAGGGCAGATGTGGGCTCATCCATAAGAAGCACCTCCGGCTGTACTGCCAGGGCGCGGGCAATACAGAGACGCTGCTGCTGTCCGCCTGACATTCCAAGAGCACTTTTTTTCAGGCGGTCCTTGACCTCATCCCAGATTGCCGCATCACGGAGAGATTTTTCCACGATCTCATCCAGCTTTGCCTTGGAACGGATACCGTGTGTTCTCGGACCGTATGCAATATTATCATAGATGCTCATTGGGAACGGATTGGGCTTCTGGAATACCATACCCACACGTTTACGCAGAAGATTCACGTCCATATCTCCGTAAATATCTTCCCCGTCAAGCTCTACCTTTCCTGTGATGGTACAGCCTTCCACAAGGTCATTCATACGGTTTAAAGATTTCAGAAGTGTGGATTTACCGCAGCCGCTTGGTCCGATAAATGCTGTGATCTCCTTTTCCGGGATCTCCATATTGATTCCCTTCAGGGCATGAAAGCTTCCGTAATGAAGATTCATATTGTCAATTGAAATTTTTGTATTTTCACTCATGATCGATCATTATCCTTTCGCAATTTTTCTGGCTACCAGACCGGACAGTCCGTTGATAACAAGTACAAATGCCAGAATGACTACTGCTGTTGCAGATGCCTGGTTTACATGAAGTCCCTCACTGGAAAGCACATACATGTGAAGTGCCAGGGTACGTCCGGAACCCATCAGGCTGTTTGGAACTGCCGCAACAGTACCGGAGGTATAAAGAAGTGCTGCAGTCTCACCTACCACACGTCCGATGGCCAGGATCACACCTGCCAGGATTCCAGGAACTGCGGAGGGAAGTACAATCGTAAAAATAGTACGGAGCTTGCCTGCTCCAAGTCCGAAGCTTGCCTCACGGTAAGAATCCGGAACAGATTTCAGTGCTTCCTCAGCGGTACGCATGATCAGGGGAAGTACCATGATCACCATAGTCAGCGCACCGGAAAGAAGAGACATGCCCCAGTGCAATGCAGTTACAAAGAACAGCATACCGAACAGACCATATACGATAGATGGAATACCGGAAAGTGTCTCTGCGGTAATACGGATCAGCTTTACAAAACGGCTGCCTTTTTTTGCATATTCCACAAGGAAGATCGCTGCAAAGATTCCTACCGGAGCGGCAATCGCCAGAGATACCAGTGTCATGATCAGGGTATTGATCAGTGACGGGAGAAGGGAAACGTTCTCTGAGGTATAAGTAAGGCTGAAAAGACTTGCATTCAGATAGGGAATACCTTTTACAAGCACATAGCCGATCAGGAAGAACAGCAGTGCAAAAGTGATCACTGCTCCTAGCAGTGTGAGAAATGCCAGGACTCCTGCACCGGGATGTTTCGCATAGGACTTCAGCTGGTCTCCTATGGTAAGTGTATTTCTTTTTTTCATGTTTGCTTCTGCCGCAGGATCTGCGGCTACAGATACGTTAGTTTGCATACTCCGCCCTCCTGTTCAGCAGTGAAAGACTTAAGTTGATGATCAGGATAAATACAAAGAGTACAACTCCTGTTGCGATCAGTGCTTCTCTGTGAAGTCCTGATGCATATCCCATCTCTGTTACGATGTTTGCAGTCATGGTACGGACACCCTGAAGAAGTCCCTTCGGCATACGTGGCTGGTTTCCAGCTACCATGATCACGGCCATGGTCTCACCGATGGCACGTCCGATCCCAAGGACAACGCCTGCCAGGATTCCTGACTTTGCTGCCGGAAGCATAACAAAGAAAATGCTTCTTTCTTTTGTTGCGCCAAGTGCAAGTGAGCCTTCATAATAGCTTTCCGGAACGCTTCGTACTGCCGATTCCGTAACTCCGATGATCGTCGGAAGGATCATGATTCCCAGAAGGATACATGCTGCCAACATACTGCTTCCGGTTCCTCCGAACAGCTGGCGGATCAGCGGCACCAGGAGAACCAGACCAAAATAGCCATATACGATGGATGGAACGCCTGCCATAAGCTCAATACCGGATTTCAGTGGTTTATAGATTTTTTTCGGGCAATATCTTGCCATAAATACGGATGTAAAAAGTGCGATCGGAACTCCGATAAGGATTGCTCCTGCAGTTACATAAATACTTGCCACGATCATTGGCAGGATTCCAAATTTATCGTTTGTTGGTCTCCATTCTGTTCCGAAGAGGAATTTTAAGGGACCGATCTTTCCCATTGCAGGAAGGCCGTTTGCAAAAAGGAACACACAAATAAGAAATACTGCAAGAACCGATGCACAGGCCGCAATGAGAAAAACGACCTTCATGGCCTTTTCTCCTAAATGATTCATAAGACACCTTTCTCTCTGTTCCAGTGGATATCCACTGTGCTGATATATAACGGAGCGGCTTTCCTGACCTTGTCATGATCGCCGCTCTTTGTAAGATACTTCAATCGTTTTTTACCTGGGAATTTATTTGGTCACGTCTTCCCAGTCTGTGATATCACCTGTGAAGATGGATTTTACCTGGTCACTTGAAAGCTCCTCAAGGTCATTGTCGTTATTTACGATGACTGCGATACCATCTTTTGCGATCTCTGTAGCTTTAACACCTTTCTCTGTTTCCTCGTCCTTCAGCTCACGGGATGCCATTCCGATATCACATACACCCTCTGTTGCGCTATTGATTCCTGTTGTGGAATCGCTGACCTGAACTTCTACTGTGATGTTTTTGTTTGTTTTCTGATATGCCTCCGCAAGCTTCTCCATTACAGGTCCTACGGAAGAAGATCCCATAACTACGACTTTGCCTTTTGCATCTCCGGCTTTGTATGCCTCTGCTTTTTCATCTACTTTGATGTAGCCTTCTTTTTCGATGATGTCCTGTCCGTCAGAGCTCATGATGTAGTTGATGAAATCCTGTGCTGCATCACTGAGCTTGTCGCCTGTTACGATGTTGAACGGACGTGCTACCTTGTATGTATCATCTGCAACGTTCTCTGCTGTTGCCTCTGCTCCATCGATCTTTACTGCTTTTACTGTATCGTTGAGGGAACCAAGGGATACGTATCCGATAGAGTTCTCATCGCCTGCTACTGTGGTAAGCATTACATCTGTGTTGTTTGTGATACTTGCTTCCTGTGTTGTCATATCTACTTTCTCGCCGTCTTTTTCTTCTTCGATCCCAAACAGCTCTACGAATGCTCCACGTGTTCCGGATCCATCCTCACGGGAAATTACGTCAATTGCTCCGGATGGTGCTGCCATTACGACTGTTCCCATTACTGTAGTTCCGATAAGTGCTGCTGTTAAGATACCTGCGATTCTTTTTTTCATAATTTTTTTCTCCTCATTTCTATGATCATTCTTACTTGCTTACTGCTTAAATACAGGTGTTATTATAGGAATGGAAGGTAAAATATAAAATCGCGGTTTTGTAAAATGTTAGTAAAAAAATGTGATATAAAAAAAGCTGCTTGCGCAGCTTTTTTTATATGATGTATTCGTCTGCCTTGACAGATTGCCAGTTCATCAGGTCTTCCAGTGTTATATGATCCACCACACCTTTGATAGCATCGTCCAGCTTTTTCCAGAGGATCTGGGTGACACAGTTCTCCTCACGTTCACAGAAGGCTCCGTTGTCGTCCAGACATTCCACAGGGGAAAGGCTTCCTTCTGTGAGGCGGAGGATCATTCCGACCGTGTATTTATCCGGGGTCTGCTGCAATGCATAGCCGCCCTGAGGGCCACGGACACTGCGGACAAAGCCTGCTTTGTTCAGAATGGAGATGATCTGCTCCAGATATTTATCGGAGATCTCCTGGCGCTTCGCCACATCCTTCAGGCGGATCGGTTTTCCTGTATAATTTGTAGCAAGATCCAACATCAGTCTCAGCGCATATCTTCCTCTTGTAGAAATCCTCATGTAATATTTACCTCCAATATTTCAGTATTCTTCTGATTTATAGCCTTTTGCTCTTTCTGTTATTGTGTAGCTGTTCAGCCGGAAATATTCCTCTGTATTCCATAACCGGCACCCTTCTCTGTGATACACAGGCAGCTTCCTGTATCTTCTTTCATAGGAAGCAGAATCTGCTTTGCAGACTTTATTCTTTATATTGTTAATAGGTTTTGTTTGTTTTCTCTATTATACCTGAAAAAGCTACAAGATACAAGCAAGTCCACACACACTGCTTATTGCTTTTCGCGGGACCTTACCAGTGAACAGTAACCACAGCCCCACAGAGGGCTTACTTAATTCGATGAAATCAAGAATAAAACCGGCGCTCCGGCAGCCTGCTTGGACAGGCATTCAGGAGCGCCGTAAATAATCCCGCAGAATCACGCTTCGGGGCAAAAGAAGCGGTCTTCGGATCGATTATTTTGTAAACAGTGGTGTGGAGTAGTAACGGTCTCCACTGTCCGGAAGAAGTGCTACGATCACTTTCCCCTTGTTCTCCGGGCGTTTTGCAAGCTGGATCGCAGCATAGAGAGCTGCACCGGAGGAAATTCCTGTAAGGATTCCCTCTTTCTTGGTAAGGAGTTTGGATGTTTCAAATGCATCCTCGTTCTCTACCGGAATGATCTCGTCATAAACCTTGGTGTCAAGTGTGTCCGGAACAAAACCTGCGCCGATACCCTGGATCTTATGCGGGCCTGCTTTTCCCTCAGAAAGTACAGGAGAAGTTGCAGGCTCAACAGCAACTACCTTCACATTCGGGTTCTGGCTCTTCAGGTACTCACCTGTACCGGTGATCGTTCCGCCTGTGCCGACACCTGCTACGAAAATGTCTACCTTTCCGTCTGTGTCATTCCAGATCTCAGGACCTGTTGTTGCTGCATGTGCCTTCGGGTTAGCCGGGTTCTCAAACTGTCCCGGGATGAAGCTTCCCGGAATCTCCTTGGCAAGCTCTTCTGCCTTGGCAATGGCCCCCTTCATTCCCTTGGCTCCGTCTGTGAGAACCACCTCTGCACCATATGCCTTCAGGATGTTTCTTCTCTCAACACTCATGGTCTCCGGCATGGTGAGGATCGTCTTATAGCCCTTGGCAGCTGCGATGGCTGCAAGTCCGATTCCTGTGTTACCGGATGTTGGCTCGATAATGGTTGCGCCTGGTTTCAGGACACCTTTCTGCTCTGCATCCTCGATCATTGCCTTACCGATTCTGTCCTTAACGCTTCCTGCCGGGTTAAAATACTCAAGCTTGGCAAGTACTGTAGCCTCAAGTCCCTCAGACTTCTCTACGTTCTTAACCTCTACAAGCGGTGTGTTTCCGATCAGTTCCAGTGCGCTTCCGTAAATTTTACCCATGATGATATCCTCCTTATTTCCTTTATGTCCATTTCCTTATTTCCTAGTAACTATATATGTTTTCTGTGATTTGATTGAATTATATCATAGTACAGGGATTTGTCAATACATTTCAGCCAAAAAACGCAGGAATTTTTCTCCGGAAAAACCCCTGCGCTTCATATAATTTCATTTATTCTTTTTTAGGATTTTTACAAGCAGATGCATAGTCAGACGGATATTCATATTCTTTATTTTTCAGATTCTGTTAATGTAATATCCCCATCGCTGCATTCCACATTTAAAGTCGGTGCTGAAGCACCGGCCTTGTTCTCATAAACAGAGGTGTCTTCCTCATTGTCGGTTTTTCCCCTGGAAAGCCCCTCCGTGTCCACATCTCCGTCTGCAGCTTTCAGATAAATATTGGTTTTCTCTGCACTGCCGTTCTTCATTTCTACAGAAACATCACCGCAGGAGCTATTGATCTTCATATCTCCGTTAAAGCTGCTGTTGTCTATCTGAATATCTCCGTCGCTGAGAGCTATCTGCCCATCTGCAAGCTCTGCCTTTTTTATGGTCACATCTCCGTTTCCGGATTTCAGCTGCATGTTATCTGTACACTGAAGTTCTTTTACATTCAGATCCCCGTCGGAAAACTTTGCATCAAACTTTTCGAACTCGCCCTTATCCAGCATCAGATCTCCACTGAGAAGTTCCAAGGTCATTTCTTTACACAAAAGCTGATCAGCAGCAAGATCCCCGTCGGAAAGCCGAAGCTCCGCTTCGGAAAGCTGTGCCTTCTCCGGAATATAAAGAACCACCGTATTCAATGCATCTTTCTTTTCTGTTAGATCCGCATGTGTAGAGAATATCCCCAGATCATAGGTTATATAATAACTTCCACTGCCGCCTGCAGGCTCCTCAAGCGTGAGCTCTCCATCCTTATCCTTCCAGGTCAGAGGATTTTTCCTCCCGTTTTTCTCAAGCTTATATTCCATATAATAATGGTCATCATCTGAGGTACGGATATCCAGATCAAAATCCTCAAAATCCACATTCAGCTTCGTAAAATCATCAATCTGTTCTTTTTTCATTACTGTAAGATTTTTACGACTGGAAGAATTTCCTCCGGATACATACATATGATCTGAAGTATATGTGAAATCTTTTCCCCCTGCAAAATATCCTGCTGTGGAAAGAACAACTCCCGCTGCACAGAGTGCTGTACCTGTCATCAGCACTGTTTTTGCAATCTTATTCATTTTTATGCACCTTCTTTCTTACAAGTCTGTTAACCAGACGGCCGATTCCCATTGCACACCATTTACATATATATATGGTAAGTACTCCAACGAGGATTCCCGCACCTGCCATCAGAAATCCACTACCGACCATCATGCAGGCTGCTGCCAGAGATCTTGCGATCAATGTCACGCCGAAACCTGTGAGCACGATACCTCCGGCAATTGCTGATACACCTGTAACTGCCATGGAAAAGATCACTGCTGCGATGACAAGCACCACTGCTGCCAGTACTGCAAGGCCTGCAAACAGCAGCGCAATGCTCACCGGCGATGCACAGATCACCAGAAATGCGAGAAGAATGATCTTTCCGGGGGAACGCTTCTTTCCTGCGGATGTACTGTACCCTGTTGTACTCAGGTTTCCTGAATCTGTCCGGCTATGTGCATGGGAGCTCTCTCCGTAATATGAACCTGCTGCCGGCAAAGCTGCTGTTTTTTCCTCGGTGATGTCTTTACTGTCACCAACACTCTCCTGTAAAAGGTTCAGAAGCAGTTCCCTTGCCGCCTCTTTAGGCTGTCCCAGTTCTTCCATAACCTGCTGTTCATTCTCAGGTCCAGCCTCATCGAAGTATTCCGAAAAATACTCAATGGCATTGTCATAATCTTCTTTTGGAAGCCGCTTCAGATATTTCTTCAGCTGCTCCATATACTCTTTTCTTGTCATTTTCGAAGTCTCCCTTCCACAATATCGTCTATAGTATCGCGGTATTCTCTCCACTCTTTCCTCAGATATTCCAGCTGATCACGCCCGGCTTCTGTGATGGAATAATACTTTCGCTTCCTGCCCTGGAACTCTTGGGAATACGTTGTAAGATAACCACCTGTCTCCAGCTTCCGCAGGATGGGATACAGGGTAGACTCCTTGATGGATGCAACCATCTTTACAGTCTGGCTGATCTCATATCCGTAGGAATCCTGCTGTTCCACAACAGAAAGGATCAGACATTCTGTCAGCACAGCTGATACCGGATAGTAATACATACGCTCACCTCTTTATGTAATTATTTTATATATAAAATTTTTATATATAATTATTTTACATATATAGTATCATATTTTCCCCTGTTGTCAAGCCCAATTTCACAATTGCTTTTTCCTATCTCCTTATTTATAATATTTACAAATGCAAACACCCACCAAGAAAGGACGTATTTTTATGGAAAAAAAGCCTCATCTGATGGCGATCGTCCTGTTTCTGACGGGTCTTATCTGTATTGGACTGCTTTTTGGACTCAGCTATAAAACCTACCGGAAGATCGATGCCGTTGACCAGAAAATGGCCTCCGTGATCAAACCGGTCCAGAAAAAGCAAAAATCCATGAAAGAGGATATCGAACTTTATACAGCCAAGATCGAAAAGAAACAGGCAGCCAACAAATACCTGCAGCAGCGGGCACAGACAGAAAAAGCTGTCAAAAACAACACTGGTGAACATGAACGGGCACCGGAATCCGAAAACAGTCAGAAAACGACCAAACCCTCTGTTTTCAGTGAAGCTGGTGGTGAAGGATTCACCGATGGCGGTAATGATACCTCTTCTGCTTCCAACAACGGCCATATCGTCGGGATCGATCCCGGACATCAGAGTGAAAATGTTGATATGAGCGCCACAGAGCCGAACGGCCCCGGTTCCTCCACCATGAAGGCCAAGGCTTCCACCGGAACCAGAGGCTCCTTCAGCGGTCTCCCGGAGTATCAGCTGAATCTGGACGTTTCTCTTCTGCTTAGGGATATCCTGGAACAGCGTGGATACCAGGTAATAATGACAAGGACAGACAATGATACCGCTATCAGCAACAAGGAGCGTGCAGAGCTGGTCGCTTCCCAGGGTGCGGAGATCTGTGTCCGTATCCATGCAAACGGAGATGATTCTGCAGATGTCTCCGGTGCTCTGACCATGTGTCCGTCCCAGCAGAATCCTTATGTTTCCAGTCTCTATGACAGTTCCAACAAACTATCCAAATGCATTGTGGATTCCTACTGCGCAGCTACCGGCTTCCAGAACCGCGGGATCATCTACACAGATTCCATGACAGGTATTAACTGGAGCACGATCCCGGTGACGATTGTGGAAATGGGATTTATGACCAACCAGAGCGATGATCTGAAAATGGCGGATTCCTCCTTCCAACAGACTATGGCAGAAGGGATCGCCAATGGAATCGATGCTTATTTCCAATAATAAAAAGGAGTTTGTTTATATATGAAAAAAAATACATTTCTGTATATTGTGATCGCAGTGCTTGTCATCGCACTGGCAGGACTTGGGGCACTGAATGTCCGCTCCCTGGACAAGCTTGCATCTCTCCAGACAAAAGTTAACAAGCTGCAGAAAAGTGTGCAGGAGGTTTCTGATTCTGCCGCTGAGCTCAGCAGCAAAGCCGATCAGCTGGATGCTCTTTATCCTGATGATCCTACCGTTTCCAGCGCTGCTGCCGCAGCATCTTCAGCTGAGGTCCAGGGTCCTTCCGCACAGGAAGAATCCACAGATACATCTGCAGCCTCCGATTCTTCCGAAGCTTCTGGCAGCAAGGACAGTTCTTCTTCCACTCAGGAAGAAGGAACTCTTTCCCCATCCAGCGGAAGCACTTTCACAGACAATTCGGATTCCAGCATGGACAACCTTCTGAACCAGGTACAGTCTCTTCTTCCCACCGATAACGGAACCTGGTCCGTATATGTATGCAATCTTGCAAAAAATACCGAAGGTACCATCAACGATCAGCAGATGCAGGCTGCCAGCCTGATCAAGCTCTATATCATGGGTGCCGTATATGAAGATTATGACAGTCTTTCCTCCAAATACAGCAAGGATCAGCTGGACAATGCACTGAACTCCATGATCACAGTCAGCGACAATGATGCTGCCAATACACTTGTCAATTATCTTGGCGGCGGGGATGACGCAGCCGGAATGGCCCGTGTGAATAAATTCTGTCAGGATCACGGATACACCAGCACTTCCATGGGACGTCTTCTTCTTGCAGATAATTCCAATGGGGATAACTACACTTCCGCAAAGGATTGTGGAAAATTTCTGAAGACCATCTATCAGATCGACAAGGGTACTGCTACCGATAACAACGATACTCTGGCAGGAGCCGAATATATGTATCGTCTTCTGAAAATGCAGACCAGGAAAAACAAGATCCCGGCTCAGATGCCTTCCGAGGTAAAGGTTGCCAACAAGACCGGTGAACTGGATCACGTAGAAAACGATGCCGGCATCATCTATGACACAGCAAAGGGGATCGACCTGGTAGTCTGTTTTATGTCACAGGATCTTAACGATACCTCTGCTGCACAGAACACCATCGCACAGGACAGCCGTGCGATCTATGGATACTATAACGAATAACAAAATAACAGACTTACCGGATCGGACAAAAAAAGGATGATGCGTCACCGAAACGCATCATCCTTTTTTCAGTTCTTTTCTTCTCCCTCTTCATAGGATTTTTCCCAAATCTCGGAAAATACTGCCAGCGGACAGTCTGTCAGCAGGCACATCAGAAGAAAGCACTCATATGGATTCACTATGTAGATCTCACTCATTTCGCAGCGGGCCAGGATCTCCTGGATCTCCTCCAGGAAATGGCGATATCTCGTATACGGATCATCCTCTGCCATCTCCTGAGAGATCACAAAAAACTCCAGCGTGATCAGATCAAACCGCTCCACCGGAAATTTATGGTTCAGGATATTGTTGATCCTCTGGCGGCTGAAGCGCTTCTGGCTGAAATGCTTTGCCAGAATGGATGCAGACATCTTTTTGAGATTTCCCATTTTATTAATAGGGATCCCGCTGCAGATAACCTTTTCCAGATCCGAAGCACTGATATTCTCAGGCTTCCAGATTTTTTTGCCACCGTTTTCTTCCTCATCTTCCTGATACATGGCTGCAATGATCTTCCTTGCCCGCTCCAGAAGGATCATAAATTCCTGAAAAGCCTGGCTCTTCTCTGATTTCGGATCATCATGTCTTCCTTTCAGAAAAGCCAGATATTCCAGAAGCTTTTCTTCACTGTCCAGACAAAGCCCTGTGCCATACACGATCTCTCCGGTCTTTTTTTCCACCGGAGTCATCTGTTTGTAAGTTTCTTTATATTCCTCCGCTTTATAATAGCCAAGATGATTCCGGTAACAATACCAGTAGATCACTTCTTCCGGATTAT
Organism: Blautia sp. SF-50; assembly: GCF_900101315.1. Taxonomy (NCBI): domain Bacteria; kingdom Bacillati; phylum Bacillota; class Clostridia; order Lachnospirales; family Lachnospiraceae; genus Blautia; species Blautia sp. SF-50. The sequence goes on along the minus strand of NZ_FMUW01000005.1, from coordinate 39,549 downwards.
GGAAATCAAAATCCTGCTCACGAAGCACCCGGGTCAGAAAATCTGAAACATCCTCTGTACTCATCCGAAGTCCGAACCCCAGCAGAAAAACTGTTTCACGCTTCACAGATGCCTGAGTCAGCCAGTTATTCACCAGAGAACTCAGCTTGGCTGATGTAGGTGACATGGATTTCGGTGTGTAGGTTTCCTTGAAGGATTCCACAACGATCTCTCTGTAGACTTCCTGCGGCACCTGGGAAAAAGGCTCCTCAAGCTCTGCACGCTCATACACATATCGTTTCAGATAGTCACCAAAGGAAACCAGTTCCATTTCCTTGTAAAGATAATGAAAAATAACATCTGCATCCTCATCCTCAAAGGAATCCAGACTGACAACCTGGCGGAACTTCTGTGCCGCCTTTCTTGTAAATTCAAAGTCCTTCACTGAATCGAAGGCAACTGTCTGTTCAAAATCAAGATCCTGCATTCGATTTCTCATCGCAAATTTTCTCCTTATCCCTTTTCTTACTCCCCGGGTTTATTACCGTCCGGTACTGTGGCGCTCTGCCCAGCGTTTGAGAATATTTTTTTCTTCATAGCCGCTGATCTGTGCAAGGACCAGTGTCACATTATCTCTGCCGCCTCTTTCCAATGCCTGTTCCAGGATCTTACCTACTTTTTCTTCTGCGGTTTCTGTCCCGTCAAGGATCTTCTGAAGCTCCTGATCAGAAAGCATGTCTGTCACTCCATCTGAACAGATCAGATACGAGCTTCCCGGCTGATAACCGATCTCCACGATAGAAGGCTCCAGTGCCATGTTTTCTTCCTGGAAGCCCAGATACTGCGTCAGCGGAGCTTTTCCCAGCATTTTTCCGCCGATCACATGGTCCGTGGAAATCTGCTGAAACTTCCCCTGAAAATGACGGTAGATACGGCTATCCCCAAGGTTGCAGGCATAGATCGCCTTTTCACTGAAAGACAAAAGTGCCATGGTTGTTCCCATGCTTCTGATACAGTTTTCATTGTTGTAGCGACATACTGCCTCATTCATATTTTCGCAGGCTTCTGTCAGAAAAACCACAGGCTCTTTTTTCAGGGTCTTTTTGTTTTCTTCATAGAAGCCTCCCAGCGCTTCCACAGCTGCAGAAGCTGCCATTTCACCGCAGCTTTCTCCGCCCATGCCGTCAAAAACAGCCAGCATTGGAAGCTGCCAGTGCTGTGTATGACCTGCCAGGATTCCGTCAACCCCCTGGTTGTGCACCGGCAGGCGCACTCCGCAGCACCAGAAATTATCCTCATTATTTGTCCTCACCTTTCCGGTGTGACATGTATACGCATAATCAATCTGATAGGCCATTCTTTTTCCTTTCGTAAAAACCCTTCGACATTACTGCTGAAGCTCCACTACAGAATTACTCCAGTATTTGTCTCCCAGTTCTACATATTTGTCGTTATCGCTCTCTTTATCATGAACCTTACCATCTGCATCGATCCATCGGATCAGAAGGCCGTCCTGATAATAAAAATACTGCTTCTCATCTCCGTCCCATACATAAGTATAAAACATCTGCTCGCCCCAGTAAAAATATTCCTCATAAACGCCATCTGCGGAACTGCCGGGATATACAAGTACTTTGGCGATCTCTCCTGATCCATTATAAAAGCGCAGGCGATCCCCCTCTGTACCTTCACGTCTATAGCTGTCCAGAGCATTTTCTATGGTTGTCGCATGGTCACGTATCGTTTCCATTGCCTGTGCGAAACTTTTATCCGAATTGTCTGCAGTACCGAAATTTCCTTTGTTCAGAGCATCAGAATCATCGGAATCTGTATACGAAGGTTCCCCGTTATCCACAGGTTTCCGTATCGTTCGTACCGCAAGGATCCCGCCGATCAGCACAACAAGGATCCCGGCTGTTATAAGCATTCTGAAAATACCTTTCCGTTTCCTTCTGTCATCGTCATTTCCGTCATTCTCTGGTACGGATCCTTCCCACTCCTGGAGATTCTGGTCACGGTCGTCTTCCAGATCTGTGATAGAGGTAACTCTGGGCTTTACAGCTCCGGTTTTTCTTATACCGGGATCTGACTGACGGGAACGTCCTGACGGATAACCGGACAGGCTATCCTTTTCGGATGCTGTTTTTCCGGATGCAGATTTCTGAGGCTTCTGTATTGTGCTCTGAGCCTTTGGCGTATTCCGGGCTGCATTTTTTGCTATTTCTCCGGCTATCGGTTTATCCGGCTGTATGGATACCGGCACAGGATTTTTACGTGCCTGACGGATCGCATCCGTATTCAGCTGACTCGTTCTTGCCAGCTGTCTGGCTGCACCCTCCTGGAGAAACTTCGGCATGGACTCCGGAACAGGTCTTTCCTCCACTGGTTTCGGTTTCTCATGAACTCCCTGTTCTCTGTTTGCTGCTCCATACCGGATTTCTTCCAGTGCTTCCCGAAACTTCTCAGGAGTCTGATATCGTTCTTTTGCATCATAAGCACAGGCTTTTAAGATAACGGAGCCGAAAGCCTCTCCTGCATCCACAGGTGGTGGCGGTGTTTCGCCTGACATCCTCCTCGTGAGTGCGTTTTCCTTATCTCTGTATGTGATCAGCTGTTTTTCAAGATTCAGAAACGGAAGCCTGTTATGATTCATCAGTTTATATAACACCAAGCCAAGTGCATAAATGTCCACTCTGCTGTCGTACTGTTCTCCCCTGTACATCTCCGGCGCCATATAGGAATAAGTTCCCTTTTTGGAAAGGGTACTCATAGTTTTTTCCAGTTCTCTGGCGATTCCAAAGTCCCCCAGTTTGAAATCCCCGAACCTGGATACAAAAATATTCTCAGGTTTGATATCCCTGTGGATGATGTGAAGCTGCCCACAGTATTCCAGTGATCTGCAAAGATCGATACCCAGCTTCATCACTTCTTTTTCTGTGAGATTTTTTCCCGCATAATATTCCATGAAGCTTGTGAGATATTCCATGCGGATAAAAATATCCCATCCGATCTCGTCCAGATATTCCATCACCTTGTAATCCTCTACAGATACAATATGGGAATTTCCCCGGAAATACTCCATGGTGCTTACTTCCTGAATGCACTCCTCCACCAGATTTTCAAAATAACCGCGGACAGATTTTTCATCACCGGATTCTGAGCGCACACTGTCCAGCTCCCCTTTACTGGCGGGGATTGTGATTATCTTAATTGCCGAGTAAAAAGAACGTCCCTTCTCAGTTCTCTGAGCTTTATACACTCTTCCAAAAGAGCCTTCCCCGATCTTGCTTACGATCTTCCATTCCGGCCACGGGGAAATTGGCAGTTCCTTGTCCATCGCAATCCCTCCTCTCTCAGAAAATCCCTGCTTATAAACAGAAATCTCCCTCCGGATTTCCGGGGGGAGATTTATTTATATTAGCAAGGTATATCGACTTATTCTTCTACCGGTGCAGTTTCCTCTGCTGTCTCTTCAACAGCAATGGTCTCTTCCTCCGGAGCAGTCTCAGTCTTCTCTTCCTCTACGGAAATTTCCTCTGTATCCTCAGGCTCCTCGGAAGCTGTTTTTACCTCCGGCATTCCTGTGTCAAGACTGATCTCACTGTAACGCTTCATACCTGTACCTGCAGGAATCAGCTTACCGATGATAACGTTCTCTTTCAGACCAATCAGCGGATCGATCTTACCTTTGATAGCAGCCTCTGTCAGGACTTTTGTTGTTTCCTGGAAGGAGGCTGCTGACAGGAAGGAGTTTGTAGCAAGGGATGCTTTGGTAATACCAAGCATAACCTGTTTTCCCTCTGCCGGCTGTTTGCCCTCTGCCTCAAGTTTCTCGTTAACTTCCTCAACATCAAGGACATCAACAAGTGTTCCTGGCAGGAACTCTGTATCTCCGTTATCCTCGATACGGATCTTCTTCAGCATCTGATGAACGATAACCTCGATATGCTTATCGTTGATCTCAACACCCTGCAGACGATATACACGCTGAACCTCACGGATCATGTAATCCTGAACTGCACGCACACCCTTGATTCTCAGGATATCATGCGGATTTACACTACCTTCTGTCAGCTCATCGCCGGCCTCAAGAACCTGTCCATCAAGGACTTTGATACGAGAACCGTATGGGATCAGGTAAGTCTTGGAATCGCCTGTCTCCGGATCGTTTACGATGATCTCACGTTTCTTCTTAGTGTCGTTGATCGTGGCAACACCTGGGATCTCTGTGATGATCGCAAGACCTTTCGGCTTTCTTGCCTCAAAAAGCTCCTCGACACGAGGAAGACCCTGTGTGATATCTCCACCGGCAACACCACCGGTATGGAAAGTACGCATGGTCAGCTGTGTACCTGGCTCACCGATAGACTGTGCTGCGATGATACCAACAGACTCACCAACCTGTACCGGCTCACCGGTAGCCATGTTCGCACCATAACATTTTGCGCAGACACCAACCTTGCACTTACAGGAAAGGATGGTACGGATCTTCAGTTTGTCGATCGGTCCGCCTGTCTGGTTGCTTACGCCCTCTTTCATGATACGGGCTGCACGCTTCGGTGTGATCATGTGGTTTGCTTTAACAAGGATTTCTCCGTCTTTATTCTTAACTGTCTCACAGGAGAAACGTCCTGTGATACGCTCCTGAAGGCTCTCGATCTCTTCTTTTCCGTCCATGAATCCACGAACGACCATACCGGAGATCTCTGCTCTGTTCTCACAGCAGTCCGCCTCACGAACGATCAGATCCTGGGATACGTCAACAAGTCGTCTTGTCAGGTATCCGGAATCGGCTGTACGAAGAGCGGTATCAGAAAGACCTTTACGAGCTCCATGAGCGGACATGAAGTACTCCAGTACGTCAAGACCTTCACGGAAGTTCGACTTGATCGGGAGCTCGATGGTATGACCGGTTGTATCAGCCATCAGTCCTCGCATTCCGGCAAGCTGTTTGATCTGCTTATCGGAACCACGGGCTCCGGAGTCAGCCATCATGAAGATGTTGTTGTACTTATCAAGACCTGTAAGAAGTGCCTTTGTAAGCTCATCATCGGTCTTCTTCCAGGTATCAACAACCTCTTTGTAACGCTCTTCCTCTGTGATAAGACCACGTTTGTAGTTCTTTGTGATACGGTCAACAGTATCCTGAGCCTGCTTGATCATCTCCGGCTTCTGCGGCGGCACGGTCATATCGGAAATGGATACGGTCATGGCTGCACGTGTGGAGTATTTGTAACCCATAGACTTAACGGAGTCAAGTACCTCGGCTGTCTTTGTTGCACCGTGAGTATTGATAACCTTTTCAAGGATCTGCTTCAGCTGTTTCTTACCTACAAGGAAATCAACCTCAAGAAGCAGTTCGTTTCCAGGTACGCTTCTGTCCACAAATCCAAGGTCCTGCGGAAGGATCTCGTTGAACAGGAAACGTCCCAGTGTGGACTGAACATTGCCGCTTAAAACAGTTCCGTCCGGCATTGTCTTATGACAATGGACAATGATCTTTGTCTGGAGTGTGATGACCTTGTTCTCATATGCAAGAATTGCCTCGTTGACGCTCTTAAAGAACTTGCCCTCACCCTTGTTTCCAGGTCTTTCCTGTGTCAGGTAGTAGATACCAAGGACCATATCCTGTGAAGGAACGGCTACAGGACCACCATCTGACGGTTTCAGAAGGTTGTTCGGTGATAACAGAAGGAAACGGCACTCTGCCTGTGCTTCCTGGGAAAGCGGAAGATGTACAGCCATCTGGTCACCATCGAAGTCAGCGTTGAACGCGGTACAAACAAGCGGATGAAGCTTGATCGCCTTACCTTCTACAAGGATCGGCTCGAATGCCTGGATACCCAGACGATGCAGTGTAGGTGCACGGTTCAGCATAACCGGATGCTCCTTAATGACGTCCTCAAGGACATCCCATACTGCCGGCTCAAGCTTCTCTACCATTTTCTTGGCATTTTTGATGTTGTGGGAAGTTCCGTTGGCAACAAGCTCTTTCATAACGAAAGGTTTGAACAGCTCGATAGCCATCTCCTTCGGAAGACCACACTGATAGATCTTCAGTTCAGGTCCTACGACGATTACAGAACGTCCGGAATAGTCAACTCGTTTACCGAGAAGGTTCTGACGGAAACGTCCGGATTTACCCTTCAGCATATCGGAAAGGGATTTCAGAGCTCTGTTTCCAGGGCCTGTTACAGGACGTCCGCGGCGTCCGTTATCGATCAGGGCATCTACAGCCTCCTGCAGCATACGCTTCTCGTTGCGGACAATGATATCCGGAGCACCAAGCTCCAGAAGTCTTTTCAGACGGTTGTTTCTGTTGATGATCCTTCTGTAAAGATCATTCAGGTCAGATGTTGCAAAACGTCCTCCGTCCAGCTGTACCATAGGACGAAGATCCGGCGGGATAACCGGGATAACGGTCATGATCATCCACTCAGGACGGTTGCCGGACTCACGGAAGGACTCCACAACCTCAAGACGTTTGATGATCCTTGCACGCTTCTGGCCTGTTGCGTCCACAAGCTCTGCCTTCAGTTCTTCAGAATCTTTTTCAAGATCGATAGCCTGAAGGAGCTCCATGATGGACTCGGCACCCATACCTACACGGAATCCTTCTCCGTAAGACTCACGTGCTTCCTGGTACTCACGCTCGGTGAGTACCTGTTTGTACATAAGTCCGGAATCTGCAGGATCCAGAACGATATAGTTAGCAAAGTAAAGCACTTTCTCCAGTGTTCTCGGAGAAATATCAAGGATCAGACCCATACGGGACGGAATTCCTTTAAAGTACCAGATATGAGACACCGGAGCTGCAAGCTCGATGTGTCCCATACGCTCTCTACGAACGGCAGATTTGGTTACTTCAACACCGCATCTGTCGCAGACAACGCCTTTATAGCGAATTTTTTTGTACTTTCCACAGTGGCACTCCCAGTCCTTGCTCGGTCCGAAAATCCTTTCACAGAAAAGACCATCCTTCTCAGGCTTCAAGGTTCTGTAGTTGATCGTTTCAGGTTTTAAAACCTCACCGTGTGACCACTCTCTGATCTTCTCAGGGGACGCCAGTCCGATCTTGATGGCATCGAAAGTCATTGGCTGATATGTTTCATTGGCGTTGGTTGTTTCTGCCATGTATTCTTTCCCCTTTCTTATTCCTCATCATCAAAGGACTCTTCAAACTCGATCATATCATCTTCGTCTTCCATGTCCTCATCTTCTTCTACATTGACAAGCTCTTCTCCGCTGAACTCCTGCTTGGTGTAGCCGTGTTTACCGAAGGACTCCTCATCTCTGCGTCCTCTGGAATCGCCCTCGATGACATGACGAAGATCAGTATCTCCGTAATCAGAGGTTTCCATAATGTGTACCTCTGATCCGTCTTCGCTGAGCACACGTACATCCAGACCAAGAGACTGAAGCTCTTTAAGAAGTACCTTAAAGGACTCAGGAATACCTGGCTCAGGAATGTTGTCACCTTTGATGATCGCTTCATAGGTCTTAACACGTCCGATCACATCATCAGACTTCACTGTCAGGATCTCCTGCAGTGTGTAGGAAGCACCATATGCCTCCAGTGCCCAAACCTCCATCTCTCCGAAACGCTGTCCACCGAACTGAGCTTTACCACCCAGAGGCTGCTGTGTTACCAGGGAGTATGGACCTGTGGAACGTGCATGGATCTTATCATCTACCAGATGATGCAGCTTCAGGTAGTGCATGTGACCGATAGTTACAGGGCTGTCGAAGTACTCGCCTGTTCGTCCGTCACGAAGTCTTACCTTACCGTCTCTGGAGATCGGAACGCCCTTCCAGAGTGCTCTGTGAGCTTTATTCTCATCGAGATACTGCATAACATCCGGTGCAAGGATGTCTTTATATTTCTCACGGAATTCCTCAAAGTCTTCCGTATTAACATAATCGTTGGCAAGCTCCAGAGTATCCTGGATATCAACCTCGTTTGCGCCATCGAATACAGGTGTTGCAATATTGAAGCCAAGTGCTTTGGCAGCAAGGCTCAAGTGGATCTCCAGGACCTGTCCGATGTTCATTCGGGAAGGTACACCCAGAGGATTCAGTACGATATCAAGAGGACGTCCGTTTGGAAGGAATGGCATATCCTCAACAGGAAGTACACGGGAAACGACACCCTTGTTACCATGACGACCAGCCATCTTATCACCAACGGAGATCTTTCTCTTCTGTGCAATATAAATGCGTACTGCCTGATTTACTCCAGGGCTCAGCTCATCGCCGTTCTCTCTTGTAAATACCTTGGCATCTACGATAATACCATACTCACCGTGCGGTACCTTAAGGGAAGTATCACGTACCTCTCTTGCCTTCTCACCGAAGATAGCACGAAGGAGACGCTCCTCAGCAGTAAGCTCAGTCTCTCCCTTAGGAGTAACCTTACCGACAAGGATATCACCGGCACGTACCTCAGCACCGATACGGATGATACCGCGCTCATCCAGATCCTTCAGAGCGTCATCGCCGACACCCGGAACGTCACGTGTGATCTCTTCCGGTCCCAGCTTGGTATCACGGGATTCTGCCTCATATTCCTCAATATGGACAGATGTATAAACATCATTCTGTACCAGTTTCTCACTAAGAAGAACAGCATCCTCGTAGTTATAACCCTCCCAGGTCATAAATCCGATCAGCGGGTTCTTACCAAGTGCAAGCTCACCATTGGATGTAGACGGGCCATCCGCGATAACCTGTCCTGCCTCAACATGCTCACCCTGGAACACGATCGGTCTCTGGTTGTAGCAGTTGCTCTGGTTGCTTCGCATGAATTTAGTCAGATGATAATCATCTTTTGTTCCGTCATCATTCTTGATAGAGATATCTGTAGATGTGGAACGAAGTACTGTACCTGCTTTTCTTGCAACAACGCATACACCGGAGTCAACAGCTGTCTTGGTTTCCATACCTGTACCAACAACCGGAGCCTCTGTTGTAAGAAGCGGAACGGCCTGACGCTGCATGTTGGATCCCATCAGCGCACGGTTCGCATCATCGTTCTGCAGGAACGGGATCAAGGCTGTAGCAACGGAGAATACCATTCGTGGAGATACATCCATGTAATCGAACATGTGCTGCTCGTACTCCTGTGTCTCCTCGCGGTAACGACCGGAAACGTTCTTATGAATGAAGTGTCCCTCTTCATCCAGCGGCTCATTCGCCTGTGCTACATGGTAATTATCTTCCTCATCCGCTGTCATATATACAACCTCATCGGTTACACGCGGGTTGGAAGGATCTGTTTTGTCAATCTTTCTGTACGGAGCCTCTACGAAGCCGTACTGATTGATCCTTGCATAGGATGCAAGGGAGTTGATAAGACCGATGTTCGGTCCCTCAGGAGTCTCGATCGGGCACATTCTTCCATAGTGGGAATAATGTACGTCTCGAACCTCGAATCCGGCTCTGTCTCGTGACAGACCGCCAGGTCCCAGTGCGGAAAGTCTTCTCTTGTGAGTCAGCTCTCCAAGCGGGTTGTTCTGATCCATGAACTGTGACAGCTGAGAAGAACCGAAGAACTCTTTTACTGCTGCAGTTACAGGTTTGATATTGATCAGGGACTGCGGAGAAATACTCTCTGTGTCCTGTGTTGTCATTCTCTCACGTACCACACGCTCAAGTCTGGAAAGACCGATGCGGTACTGATTCTGAAGCAGCTCACCGACAGCACGGATACGACGGTTGCCCAGGTGGTCGATATCATCATCGTTACCAAGGCCATACTCCAGATGCATATTGTAGTTAATGGACGCAAGGATATCTTCCTTGGTGATGTGTTTCGGGATCAGGTCGTGGATATCACGTTTGATCGCATCACATCTGTCCTCAAATGTGTCATTTTCTTCCAGAATTTTTTCGAGCACTGGGTAGTATACTAATTCTGTAACACCCAGGGACTTCGGATCCTCAAGCTCCGGCAGATAGTGACGGATATCAACCATAAGGCTGGAAAGGACTTTGATCTCTCTCTCCTCACCCTGGATCCATACGTACGGAACTGCGGAATTCTGTAATGTATCAGCAAGCTCTTTTGTAACAAGTGTCTCAGCCTCAGCAAGGATCTCACCTGTTGTTGTATCTACAACATCCTGGGAAAGCTTGTGGCCTACGATACGTTTATTGAAATGAAGCTTCTTATTAAATTTATAACGTCCGACTTTGGCAAGGTCATATCTTCTCGGATCGAAGAACATTGCCATGATCAGGCTCTCTGCGCTCTCTACTGCAAGCGGCTCGCCCGGACGGATCTTCTTATACAGCTCAAGGAGACCTTCCTGATAGTTTGTGGAGGTATCCTTTGTAAAGCTGGCAAGGATCTTTGGCTCTTCACCAAACAGATCAATGATCTCAGCATTGGTTCCAATGCCCAGTGCACGGATCAGAACAGTGATCGGAACCTTTCTTGTTCTGTCTACACGTACATAAAATACATCATTTGAATCTGTCTCGTACTCCAGCCATGCACCTCTGTTCGGAATTACAGTACTGGAAAACAGTCTCTTACCAAGCTTATCATGAGCGATCGCGTAGTAGATTCCAGGGGAACGTACTAACTGGCTGACAATAACACGCTCAGCACCATTGATAACAAAGGTACCCGTAGCTGTCATCAGCGGTAAATCTCCCATGAAAATCTCGTGCTCGTTGATCTCTTCTGTTTCCTTATTGATCAGCCTTACTCGAACCTTCAAAGGTGCGGCATAAGTCACGTCACGTTCTTTACACTGCTCGATGGAATATTTTGCATCTTTTTCATCGTATGTGAAATCGATGAATTCCAGACTGAGCTTTCCGCCGTAATCTGCGATCGGAGAAATATCATCAAATACTTCTTTTAAACCTTCGTCAAGAAACCACTGGTAGGAATCTTTCTGAACTTCGATCAGGTTTGGCATTTCCAGGACTTCTTTTTGTCTCTGGTAGCTCATACGCATGCTTTTTCCAGTTTTTACAGAACGAATTCTGTTTTTTTCCATTGACGTTTCACCCCTGTTTTTTTATTATTTATTACAACATGATCCCGCCTGACCTTTAGGCAGGCATATCTAGCCATAATATAGCATCCTCCACTTTAACATAAGAAAAAAAGTGTGTCAAGCACTTTTTTTGATTTTTTTACATTTTTCAAAAAAAAGATTCTGTTCCTTCTATACATACGATGTATGGATATCCGGAACAGAATCTTTTTTTATCACACATACTTACTTCACAACAGTATTTACTGTTACTGTATTTCCGTATTTATCTTTTGAGACAAGTTTCAGAGCAGTATTCTTCTTTTGCTTCTTTATTTTAATAACGTACTGTTTCTTTTTGTTTACGGATGATACACCCAGCTTTGTCTGTTTTCCGGAACGCCGCGCATAGGCAATAACTGTCTGGCTGCCTGATGCAGTTCCGCTTATAGCTGTACTTCTTGATGTAACAGCTCTGCATGAAGGACGGTTGATGCCGGTCCATCCTTTGCAGCTTTTTACATATACCGCCTGAACCTTTCCGTTTTCACAAAATGTATTCTTTTTCATGACCGGTATTACAGATGCATATGCATAAACACCATTCCCCGTATTTTTCTCCGCACGGTTTCCTGATACTTCGGATACTTTTGATTTCCAGAGCAAAATACCACTTTTTGCATTTGATGTCACACGATTGCTTTTTACCCTGACTCCGCCGACCACATACTCAATTTTCACGCCATGATTTTTGTTAGATAAACAGGTATTACCAAGAACATTATTGTTCTTTCCTGCATTTACACGTATTCCCGAGCCGACCGCTGATTTAACAGTATTCTTCTGTGCAGTGGATGAAGTATTTACAGATTGCAGATAAATTCCATCTCCGCCTGCTCCAGAAACAGTATTCTGCTCTACAAGATTTCTCTGTTCTGATCCTGCTGCATAGACAGAACCGGAGAGATAAATTCCCGTATTTGCAGTTCCGGACACTGTATTCCTGCTGATAACGCTTCCTCTGGAATCCTGGGCATAAATCCCAAAATTGGAATATGAAGAAGTTTTTTTCATTGTTACCTGATTATCTATTACGGTATCTGTGTCAGTAAGAGACATGCTGATTCCGTTTCCATATCCGCTGATCTGATTATCTTCTACAGTCACACCTTTCACCGGATATATCTTTTTAGGGAGCACAGCTCCATCTTTTTTCATATTATAGCCTGAAACTTTTATACCACTGCAGATCCATGCAATTCCACCAATGCTGGTAGTTCTGGCAAGACTGATGTAGTTTCCTGCCACACGAAGATTCCCGTTTTTCAGCATGTCCGGCCCATCATCATAGCCTGGCGTCTGGTGTGTATTGCTGCTCACAGAAGAAATGTCCACTCCATTTCCCACATTTACCATGGTATTATTTTCTGCTGTAGAATCTTCATAATTCATAAACCTTATACAGCGTTTTTTTACATTATGGAAAGTATTATTCGTAACTGTGATCCTTTTATATGTTTTTCCGGACATCATACTGTGCGTTCCCAGCCCTGTAAAGACATCTTCGAACACATTTCCATCGATCACAAAATCTTCACAGGTCGTTCCATCATAAGGTCTGTACTGCGGAAAAACATTGCTCTCATCTGTACAGCAGTCGATCTGAATACATTCCTGTCCGCCTTCCACATAATTCTTATAATAGCCACTGAATGTACAGCCTGTGATCTTGGCATTTTTCACTCCGCCAAATTCCAGAAAATGAGATTTCAGATTATTAAGAAATGTAGCATTTTTAATCGTAACATTCGTAGCATGTCCAATGCAAAATCCCACAAATCCGCCTGGTGCATCCTTATTTTCCACACACTGATAATTGTAGTCCCAGGTTCCTCCATCGATCACAATGTTGCGATATCCATCATATCCGCCTTCTGAATCTTTGGTATTTCCAAGACGGAGGATCAGATGTTTGGTGGTAGACGTTTTTGTAATATTAGCGTCTCTTGCATATAAGTACATATTACTGTACATGCAAAGTGTACCTGTCAGTTCATAATTTCCCGGTGGAATTATGATCTTGCAGGGATTTTCATCTGTGGCCTGATCTTTCAGTTCAAGAAACAGTGTGTTCAAGGGTGCTGTGATATCCTGTCCTTCCTCAACTTCCAGAGTCACAGTCTGATAAGTTCCAAGTTCTCCATCTGAAGCATCTCCTGCGGAAAAATCCCCAGCAGCATTGGCATCATCTGTAAAATCAGTCTGTGCCTGACCTGCGCCTTCATCAGCTTTATTATTATCCGGCTCTGCGACGTTTTCTACATTACCATTTTCCTGCTGAAGCTGAAGTTCTTCGGAACCGTTATCGCCGTTCTCCGTTCCTTCGGAAAAATCTGCCGGCAATTCTCCGCTGATACTGCCATCTGCTGTCTGAATATCCTCACTGCCAGCTTCCGTTGCTGCATTGTCAGAAATATTCTTATTTGTGTCAAAATCTCCATCTGTGCTTCCATCTGAAAATGTGTCTTCAGTTGAATTTTCCGATATTTCCTCATCCCCCGGTGCCTCTGATACATCCACTGCTTCTACAGCACCTGACTCTATTTTTGTCCAGGATGCCTGTGATGCAGGAACCACACTGCCATCGTTATCCAGCACAAGCGGATCCAGATCCTGTTCTGGCATATTTTCCTCTTCTTCAAGCTCCTCCTGCTGCTGCATTGCAGCTTCCTGAGCCCGAAGTTCATCCAGAGGATTTTTCACGTTTACAGTTATATTTTTTACATTTTTTCCGACAGACACTGTCTTGGCTGCCGTCGGAAAAGAAACTCCTGTGATTCCCAAAGCAGCAGCAAGGATACAGGCCATTATTTTTCGTTTCATATTCCATCCATCCTTTCCTGTCTCCTTTATTATCCTTTCTTTTTCTTCAAAAAGCAAGATTTACCCTGGATTTTTTCACTAAAAAAGGCTGCTGTGCCGCCGGTAAACCGGCAGGCACAACAGCCTTTAAAACTTCTGATCTGATCGGATTATTTAAGTGTAACCTTAGCTCCCTCAGCCTCAAGTTTAGTTTTGATGTCCTCAGCCTCAGCTTTGGATGCGCCCTCTTTAACAACCTTCGGAGCACCATCAACGATAGCTTTAGCCTCTTTAAGTCCAAGACCTGTAACCTCACGAACAACTTTGATAACTTTAACTTTGTTAGCGCCAACCTCTGTAAGCTCTACGTCAAACTCATCTTTCTCCTCAGCTGCCTCGCCTGCTGCACCTGCTGCTGCTACAACAACACCTGCTGCTGCGGAAACGCCGAACTCTTCCTCACAAGCTTTTACAAGGTCATTTAACTCTAATACAGATAATTCTTTGATTGCTGCAATAAATTCTTCTGTTGTTAATTTTGCCATTTTAATTTCCCTCCATTTATAAATTTTAATTAATAATCATGCGGTCGTTATGCCGCCAATTGCACGTTGCTGGGATTACTCAGCAGCTGCTGCGTCAGCTCCGCCATTCTGCTCTGCGATCTGATTAAGCACACGAGCGAAGTTTGCAATCGGAGACTGCATACTTCCAAGCAGTTTTCCAAGAAGTTCCTCTCTTGAAGGAATTGTGGACAGTGCCTGAATTCCGGCCTGATCATTGTAGTTACCTTCAACTACACCTGCGATCAGCTCCAGTGCCGGGAACTGTTTTGCATATTTAGCAAGGATTCTTGCCGGAGCAGTTGCGTCTGTCTCGGAGATAGCGATCGCATTTGTGCCATGTAAATGATCACTGAGGCTCTCAAATGCTGTACCCTCGAATGCACGACGCATCATGGTATTCTTGTATATCTTGTACTGAACACCAGCTTCTCTTAACTCTTTACGAAGAATTGTATCCTGCTCAACTGTAAGACCGCTGTAGTTTACAAGTACAACAGACTGTGCGTCTTTAATGCTGTTAGAGATCTCTTCTACGATTGGTTGTTTCAGTTCTACTTTTGCCATGAAATGGTACACCTCCTTATAGATTTTGTATACCGCCGTCGCAATAAGTCAATCTGTTTAAAAAAAGACCTTACTGCTTCGCAATAAGGCCTTGTGTAATCTTAACTCAGAATACTTGGACCTCGGTAGGCGTTTTGATCCTTATGCCTTACGGCACCTACTGTCTTCGGCAGCGTTCTTAGGTACAATACCATAACAGTGCCGGGTGTGTCAAGTATTTTTTAAGATTTTTTCAAAATTATTTAGTACCAAAAATACGGTCTCCGGCATCTCCAAGTCCCGGGCAGATGTATGCGTTCTCATTGAGCTCTCTGTCAAGGGAACCACAGTAGATCTGTACATCCGGATGTGCCTCGTGAAGTCGTTTCAGTCCCTCAGGAGCTGCGATGATGCACATAAACTTGATATTCTTTCCGCCCTGTTTCTTGACAAAATCAATGGCAGCTTCGGCAGAACCGCCGGTTGCAAGCATCGGATCAACGATCACTGAAATACGCTCGTCAATAGATTCAGGAAGCTTACAGTAATACTCATGGGGCTCATGTGTTACCGGATCACGGTAAAGTCCCACATGTCCGACCTTTGCAGACGGTACCAGTGTGAGAATGCTGTTTACCATTCCAAGTCCTGCACGGAGGACCGGGATCACTGCCAGCTTCTTACCTGAGATCATCGGTGTCTTACAGGTTTCTATCGGTGTCTCGATTTCCACTTCCTCTGTAGGAAGATCACGAAGCGCCTCATATCCCATCAGGATTCCGATTTCCTCCACCAGTTTACGGAACTCGTTTGTTCCTGTATTTTTATCACGGAGCATTGAAATTTTGTGTTTGATCAGCGGGTGATCCATAATATAAACATTTTTCATTTTTTCCATCGTGATTTCCTCTCTTTGTCTGTGTTTTTTGTAAAGCGAAACTTCTCATTCCACTCTGCTTCATACACCGGAACGCAAGCCTTTCGCTTTTCTGTATTCATCTTTCTACATTATAATATATATGGCACTTTTTCAAAAGGGGGAAAAACTATTTTCCCTGGCGTTCCAAAACCTGATCGATAGCATAGGCCACACCAAACTCATTGTTGCTCTTTGTGATGTATTTTGCTGCCTTTTTGATCTCCGGAACTGCATTTTCCATTGCAACGGTTGCGCCGAAATCCATGGAGATCATGGAATAATCATTAAGGCTGTCACCAAGGACCATCACCTCATCCATGGTATAACCCAGAGACTCGATATATTCTTTCAGCACCGGGCCTTTCTGCGCCTCTACTGCTGTAATCTCCTGATTATATATAAAGGAAGAAGCCACTGCAACGGCTGGATTTTCTTTCAGCTCATCGCTGAGTTTCTCCAGCTGCTCCACATCTGCCGCAAAAATGAAGATCTTATATATCGGCGCACCGCTGCTCTCCAGGGAACGGATATCGGAAATCCCTTTCGTGTTTCCGGCGATCCTGCGGTACTGCGGGGATTTCCGTACAATCTCCTCGCTGGTATCTATGTCCATATTGAAAAGACGGATCTGCTGAATGATCCCGTCTTCAATTTCTTTCTTTGTTCCAATACGGTAATCATAGCGATCCGTAAAAAATGCTACAGATACCGGGTATTTTTTTGCCGTATTGTAGACCTCCTCACACAGCTCAATAGAGATCGGTGTACTCTTTACAACCTCCTGCTGCGGATTCCGTACTTCAGCACCGCTGCTCACCACATAATCACAGGTCAGCTCTGTTCCCTTCAGCTCCTCCATGGCACCGGGGAAATTCCGGCCGGTGGCAACCATAAAGCGGATTCCCGCATCGCAGGCACGCCTGACCGCCGCAAGGGTTTCCGGTGCGATTCTATGGTCATCACCAAGAAGTGTGCCATCCATATCACTTGCAATTACTTTTATCATGAAAAATTTCTCCTTTTATCTGTAAAAATTCCGGTCAATCATTCGGATCCATAGCAAATATGTCCTTTTTTCGGAGAAATTATATCTTATATTATTGCAAAATACAATGATTTTTGCGACAGGCATATGCCTTTCTGATTTCAGAAATACATGGTATAATGAGATTTCATAAATCTGTCCGATGTCGGTCAAGCGTATATCCGCAATCCGCGTCGCTGCTTGATCCGGTTAAGTGAATAACCCCATCCACATGTACTACATAGATTTGCATCAAATAAATGCTCTTCAGTTAAGTCAGTCAATCAGAAAACAGGAGAATATTATGTCAACTTATTTTTTTCATTCCAAAAGAAGCCGCTCGCATTCCCGTTTCTTCTATTTAATATTGTGCACAGTCCTTGTCTGTCCAATACTCCTTTTCACAGGCTGCGGAAATATCACGGATGCAGATACATCCACCACCGGAAATGAGCCTATCAGTATCAGCAGTATCAAATTGAATACAGCTGTACAGATCACAATTTACGATTCTCAGGATAAAGCTCTCCTGGATGACTGTCTGGCACTGTGCGATAAATATGAGCTGATCTTCAGCCGGACAAATGAGAACAGCGAGCTTTATAAATTAAATCACCGCAAAGATACATCGGATAAAGATCCCAATGCTGATGAGCAGACTATTCCATATCCGATCAGCGGCACAGCAGACACCTGGCATATATCTGAAGACCTTGCCGCTCTGCTTTCTGAAGGACTCGATATCACCAGGGAATCCGACGGTGCCTTTGACATTGCCATTGCGCCTTTGACCTCTCTCTGGGATTTCACAGCAGAAGACCCGAAGGCTCCGGATGATGCAGCTATTCAGAAAGCACTCCCTCTGTGCAGCTCTGATGGTGTTACCATTGATGGTCAGGATATCACACTTCCCTCTGATGATATCCAGTTCGATGTCGGCGCCATTGCCAAGGGCTATATCGCAGATCGCATGAAAGATCTTCTGGTAAAAAAAGGTGTAAAGAGTGCCATCATCAACCTTGGCGGCAACGTCCTCTGCATCGGTTCAAAGCCTGACGGCACTCCCTTCAAGATCGGCATCCAGAAGCCTTTTGCAGACCGCAATGAAACCGAAGCCGTTATGGATATCACCGGAAAATCCGTTGTATCCTCCGGAATTTATGAGAGGTGCTTTAAGCAGAACGGAAAATTATACCATCACATCCTGAACCCCAAAACCGGCTATCCATATGACAATAGCCTGATCTCTGTGACGATCATCTCCGACCAGTCTGTGGACGGCGATGCCTTAAGCACCACCTGTTTCGCCCTTGGTCTAGAGGACGGACTGAAATTTGCGGAGAAAAAAGGAGTGCAGGCCGTTTTTATCACAGAAGATTATGAACTGCATTATACGGACGGATTCCAGGATGAGATCAATGTCACTGATGTGGAATCCTGAACCATGAAATCTTTTTCAGTAACAACCAAAAACCTTACGGATAGACCATATTTGTCACATAAGTCTGCGGATAATCTTTCAGAAGATTTGCCATTGCTGTCTGTGTCTGTGTCGTTGAAAATGGCTAGGATGGACCGTCCCACAGACATTCATAATCTGCCTCCGTACCGTGGATGTCTCTGTTCCGCAGTTGTAGGGCCACAGGGGGAGGCAAAACCTTCCGGATTCACAATCTGCTCCCAAGCTTCTTCATATCCCTTATCCGGAAGTTCAAAACACCATGGGATAAATCCGAGCAAACAGTGATCTTCTGGAAGCAGATAATGCCGAAGATGGCCTGAAGATCATTCTCAAAGAGCATCCTGACATTATTATCACAGATATGAAAATGCCCGTCATGGACGGAATACAGCTCTAAAAAAAGCCGGAAGAACTTCACATCGACAGCAAAATCAGTGTGATCAGCGGATTCAGCGATTTCAAATATACAAGACTTGCGATCCAGGCCGGTGTTATTGATTACATACTGAAGCCTGTTGATCCCCAGAATTTGAACAATGCGCTTTCAGCCACAATTTCTCAGTTGAAAAGTGAAGCAGGCAAAACTGGGACTTCCGATTCTGCTTCATCACCCGAACCCTGCTCTGCGTTCACCAGTAGGGTAATCAGTGATGTTTTTGATTATATCAATGCACATTATCTGGAAAATATCTCCCTGGCCGATATTGCAGAATCTTTTTTCTAAGTAAGGAGCATCTGTCCAGATTGTTTTAAAAAAACGTCAGAATCTTTTTTCCTATACTATGCAGTTAAAGCTCACCGAGGTGAAACGGCTTCTGCAGTCTACGGATATAACTCTCGACGACATTGCCTGGCATCTTGGTTTCAGCAATGGAAATTACTTCAGCAAGGTTTTTAAAAAGAACTGTCAGATGTCTCCCAGTGAATACCTGAACGTACAGCTATAGTTCTTCAGAAAACTTTTCTCCGATAAAAAGTAGCTGTAACTGAGCGTATCCGTTCAGTTACAGCCACTTTATTCAATATTATTATATTCAGTTATTGATCATATCCGGCCAGGAAAGAATCTCTGCAGAAATCTTCTCTTCATAATCTCCGTCAATGTCCTCACTTCTTCCAGCCGCATAAATATTGGTCTCGGCACCCCAACCGTTGTCCTCGTATTCCCATACATGGAATTTCAGTCCACGGAACATGAAATCCAGACTTCCGCAACCATCTTCCTCTGTGTATTCGAATTTGATATTTTTTTTGTTCAGAGCATCCTGTACTTTCTGTAAACGCATATAATATCGCTCCTTCCACGCCTAAAATCTTCCTTTATACACAAAGTATAACATGTTGTGATTTTTGACACAAGTCAAGGATGAAAGTGCCTGTGAGCTGCAGATAGCTCAGGCCCAGTAGAGTCTCATTCCAAACTCATGGCTCATACGGTCCGGATGCCCATCAACTCTTGAAAGCAAAGTACAGATATCCTGATAGGTATTCTTTGCCATACATTTACCGCTATTATCAGAAAGAATTAGTGTAAGGTTCCACTTCTTGCCTTTTCCGTATTCTTTCTCAAAGGTTTTTACCATGACACGGCTGTCTGCCGGAACTTCTGCTTTAACACTTCCCTTTTCCACCAGTTCTCCGTTCAATGTTTCTGTAATGATCCATGTAAGTTCACACTCTCCCAGAGCTCCATCTGTATCATTTACAATATACAGACTGTCCAGATGATCTTTGTGCTTTGCAAAAACACCCACTGGTGCGTTGCTTTCCAGTATAGCCTGAAGACCCTTTTTGGGAATTCCCCACCAGTCATATAAACCGTAGAAGCTCTGAGGACACAGGTCGATAAACATAAACTGTACATATCCTGAGCAAGGTTCATATTTCTGGATCCTGTAATGCTCTGTATAATATTTCAGAAGCTTATACTGATATTCCTGGATCTTCGGGATATCATCCACCAGTTTTTCCAGACGATGATATACCGCCGGAACAGTTTTCAGATTTTCACTGCTGCCCGGTGCATCAAATCCGTACTCTGTATTCAGCTTTTCTGTCTGCTCATAAATATCTGCATATTCTCCACCGCTTAAAGAACCCAGATAATTGTGGCTGTCCCCGCTAAGCGGATCATCTTCGCAGAAAGAACCCTTGATGATCGGTCTGCCCGGATCCATCTTCTGTACCTCCCTATACAGAGCAGGTCCCGGATTTTCCTCCATAAATCTCCTTCTCACATTTCCATCCGGATCAACACATCCCGGTTCATTCATAATGATCCAGCAGATCAGAGACGGATGATGCTTCAGAAGTTTCACATTTTCTCTGTAAACATCTGCAAATCTCTGCGCCCATTCATCTGTTGAAGGATGCGTCCAGTTGTACTCCGAATCCTGAAGAACTGCAATTCCCAGCTCGTCACACAGATCATAAAAAACTTCCTGCTCTGTGTGGACATGTACTCGTACCAGGTTAAAACCTGCCGCCTTTACATTAAGAAGATCTCTCAGGTACCGTTCCCTTGTCATTGCGGAAATATAACAATCCGGAAAATAAGAGGTTCCTCTTATATACAGCTTCCTGTTATTAAGCCAGAATCTTGTTATTTTTTCATTACGCTCAATCTGAATGTCCCGGAAAGCAAAATTCGTTGTTCTGCTGCTCAGTATGTCTTTTCCCCTGCTTAACGTAAGTTCTGCCTGATACATCCAGGGATAACCATGATCCCATGTGGACCACAGTCTGACATCTTCCACTTTAAGCTCACATTTAAAACCTGTCTCTGCTTTCTCTGCCATTATCTGAACAGTTTTTTCTGCCTTTATAAGACCGGACTCTTTTTCCCGGATCTTTACATTAAAATCATATGTCTCCCCGGATTTCAGACCTCGCGCTTCAGTTTCCACATATACGTCTGCTTTCTTTCCATCTGGATCCAGTTCATACTTCAGATCTGTCTGATCTTCCAGAACACCTTCTTCTGTCAGGATCAGCTCCACTTTTCCGTAGATTCCTACAGGATTTACATCTCTCTGGATAAATGTATCAGAATGTTCGTAGGTACCTTTTACCATATTTCTTTTTACCAGGGTGGTTCTGGAATCCTGTGCATCCAGCTCCACCTCATCATCCCATGGAGAACTTACCTTTACAATGAGATAATTTTTCTTTCCAAAAACAAGCTTATCTTTTACATTAAAGGAAAATGGAGCGGAATATCCTTCATGCTCTCCAAGAAATTCTCCGTTAAGCCATACTTTTCCATAATAATCCACATTGGTAAATTTAAGGACAGCATCCGTAACTTTCTGATCCGGAACTTCAAACTCTGTTTTGTACCACCAGGGTGCCTGATTGAAATATCTCAGTTCACGCCCGAAATATGGCTGTCTGGCATAGATAAGCTGCAGATGTTTCAGTTCCTCCAGTTCCTCCCATTCAGACACCTGGGAACCTACGGAAGTATCTGCTTCCCTGGCAGCATAAAGCCCGATCTTTTCCCCTGTATCATGAACATCCTGCAAAATTTTCCATCCTTGTTTCAATTCAATCCTTGTTTCCATTTCAGCCTCCTAACTCTTGACCGCACCTGCAGCCATACCTTCGATTATGTTCCTGTTAAGAATAAAATACACGATCAGTGTAGGCAGGATCGATATTACGATCGCCGCAAATGTACTTCCCCAGTCCACTCTTCCGAACTGCCCCACAAAGTCATTCAGGCCAATTGGCAGAGTTTTCATATCAGAAGATGAGATAAACGTATTGGCATAGGTAAATTCATTCCATACAAAAACAAAATTGTATGTAAGAACTGTCATTGTAGTATTTTTAGCCATAGGTACCACGATCTTGCGGAATGTGGTTCCCATTGTGGCACCGTCAATAACTGCCGCTTCCAGAAGAGAATCCGGCATAAATTTAAAAAATCCGGTGTAAAGATAGATACACATTGGAAGTCCGAACCCGATCTGCGGAAGCACCAGTGCCCAGTATGTATTTCTCAGTCCGATCCTGTTATAAATCTGGAACATGGGTATAAGGCAGGAAAAAATAGGCACCATCATTCCAAACAGGAAAAATGCCATCAGTGCATTGGCATATTTTACCTTTACCTTACTGATCACAAATGCAACCGGGCATCCCAGGACTACGATGCCAAGAAGTGTGAGAACTGCCACAACCGTACTGTTAAGAAAATATCTTGGAATGGATGAGATCGTCAGTGCGCTGATATAGTTTCCAAGATAAAATCCTGATGGCAGGGCATACTGTGCAGTATATGTCATTTCATCCGGTGTTTTCAGACTGGAGCAGATAACCCAGAAAATAGGGTAGACCTGTATCATGACAAAAATAAGGATCACTACATAGAACACAGCACGAATAGGTATATTTTTTCTTGATTTTATCATTCTGACCCATCTCCTTTCGCCGATCCCAGGCATTTCTGTATAATCCCTACTGCTACCAGACATTCAATGACCAGAAAAACGGACAATGTACTTCCATAGCCAAAGTCAGCCGAATTAAAAGCGGTTTTATACATATAAGTTGCCACCATCTCTGTTGATCTGGATTTATTGTCAAGAATATAGAATACATCAAAGGTTTTCAGACAACCATTTACAAGCATTACAATGACAATGCTGAATATATTTTTCACCAGTGGAAGCTTTATGTAACGATACTGTTGAAAAACATTGCAGCCATCCATTGTAGATGCCTCGATCACATCCTTTGATATGGATACAAATGCGGAATAAAAAATGATCATGTACAGACCACAGTATTTATATCCATCGATCAGGGTTATGGTAATCAGCGCTGTATGGGAATTTGCCAGCAAAGCGATAGGTTCCATTCCCAGTTTTTCCATCACATAGCAAACCAGGCCCTGGGGCTGGACAGAAAGCATTTTGGAAAAAATCTGGCAGATCGCCATAGATGAAATGATACATGGAATAAAATAAATAACCCGCAGAATATTTCCACCTTTGGAAATATGTGTAAGCAAAATTGCCAGGATCAGTCCTGCACATAACTGGAACAAACTTCCCAATACAACAAATTTAAGATTATTTACAACAGCCTCACGAAATGTCTCATCCTGAAACATCCTCACATAATTTTCCAGTCCGATAAACTTCATATCACCGATTCCATTCCAGGAAAAAAGGCTGTAACCCATTGACCACAGAATTGGGATGATAACAGTAAGAATATATACGAACAGTGCAGGAAGAACAAACGGTAAAGGCTGGATTTTATTTCTGGGCTTCATATCCTCTCCCCTTTCATACGCAGATGCAGATAAAATTCCGCATCTGCGTATTCTCTCAGTTATTCTTCAGTGTCAAAATAATCAGATGCATACTGTTCTACAGCTTTGTCCATGTTTTCGCAGAACTCTTCAGGAGTTGATTCTCCCATTCCAAGGCTTGCCAACTCTTTTCTGTAAACCTCGTTTGTAGAAGGATCCAGACGAACATCCCAGCACTGGGCAAAAGTGCCGCAGTTCTCAAGATCACTTAAAATCTGCTGTGTAAGCTCCGGAAGCTTCTCCGAATCACTTGGCATCATGGATGGAAGCATATTGAACTCATACATTGCCGTATCAGCAAAATTATCCCATACATAACTGATGAAATCTTTCATCTCATCACTCATGGAATCCTTGAGAATGGCAGTTCCGATTCCACAATTCGCATAGTAATCATTTTCTCCTGTAGCGGTTCCTTCGCTGTCTACAGGAAGTTTGAACATGGAAATGTCATCTTTAAGATTTCCCTCATCATCTACAAGATCCGGTGTATCCCATGTTCCGGTGTATAACATTGCCGCACCACTGTTCAGAAACAGATCCATCTGTGCGGTAGTATCTGAACTTGTCCATCCTTCACTGAAATACTGGGCTATATCCTGTGTATACTGGGCTGTTGCGATACCTGTCTCAGAATTAAATTTTTCTTTTCCCATTCTTGCATTGTCAATGAAGTCATTTCCTTCCAGTCTGAAAGCCTTAAATGCAGGATAACGCATGATCATGTCGTAATTTCCTGCGGATATCGGGGTCATTCCCGCATCTTTCAGCTTCTTGCACACATCCAGGAGGTCTTCCAGTGTCTGAGGTGTTTCAGTAATTCCGGCTTTTTCAAACATGTCTTTGTGATACCAGAAATACTCTACATTTCCCTGCCAGGTCATAAGGTAATTGCTTCCGTCACTGAGTTTCGGATAATTCAGTGCAATATCAAAGAACTTGTCTTTGATACCCAGTTCATCATAAAGGTCATCCACACTGTAGATCAGATCCTTTTTGCAAAGTCCTTCAAAAAATGCCTCCGGATCTGCGTCAAACCAGTCCGGCAGTTCATTGCTGGATGCAAGGATCTTGATCTTCTGAAGATATGTTTCTCTGTCTGCAATAGACTCTACATTGAATTCAAAATCCGGGTGATCTTTTTTATAATCTTCTGCAAGCTTCTTCAATGTTTTCAGTGCCGCATCTGTTTCGCCCCTGGCACTGATATAATTGATCACAAGTGGTTCGGAATCCTCTTTTTTATCTGCCCACACATTCATCATGCTGAATGAAGAGAGACACATCATTGTGGCAAGTGTAGCAGCCATCACTTTTTTTAATTTCATTTTCGTCCTCCTTTTGGTACATTTCTATTCATCCGGATTGAATATTTTGTTCCGCTTTCCTTATCGATGAGACCATTATATTAAATCCGTCCGGAAAAATACATGGAAAATCTTCGCTGTACCTGGAATATTTTCTCCAATCTTTCCCCCACACTTGTGAGAATTTTTCCCTTATTATATAATGTAGCCAATAAAACCAGAGGGGGGATTCCATGATAGAAAATCTGAAAAAAAAGGTGTTTCACTTATTTTTAGGAATCAGTCTGAAACGCAGGCTTTTTATTACATATCTGCTGCTCAGTTCTCTGATACTCATGCTTACTTCCGTGTTTTTTTATACTGCATCCAAAAAAGTACTGATCAAGCGTGCCGCACTTTCCAGTCAGCAGCAGCTATCCCTGATCACCAGCAACCTTGGAGAAAAGATCGATAATATATCAAACTATGCCATCACCCTTTCCATCAACAGCAATATCGCCGATGTTTTAAAAGAAAATCCCACAGTTCCCGAAAACACACTGGAACATTTTCTGGTAAATTCCGAGCTTACAGACCAGGCCCAGCGTATCATCGGACTTCACAAAAACATCTATGCCTGGGATATCCTGGATACAGAAAACCACTGGTTTCACAGCAGTACCACAGAAACAGATCAGCTTGATTCCATTTTAGGTCCCGAAGTCCTTGACAGCCTTCAGACTAATCTGGCCTTTCAGTTTCTCGGACCCTTCCAGATAAGTGGGGAGCCAACCTTTGTAGCCTTAAAAAGTATTACAAACATTGATAACACCAAATATCTGGGCGCCCTGGTCCTTCTGATCAGAGAAACAAATATTTCCTCTGCATTCCGCGACCTTCCGGACAGCTCTTCCAGGGATTTCTATATTACTGATGAAAATGGACAGATACTTTCCTCTTCTTCATCCGGAGGTATTTATAAAGACTTCTCATCCTATACAAAAATCAGTTCAGAGAATTATAAAACCCTGACAGAAACCGACAGGCAGTTTTTTTCCGTAGACGGCACTGACACTCTTTTTATCTGCAAATCCTATCCTGACCTGAACTGGAATGTGATCAACCTGATCCCTCTGAAAAGCCTGCCTCTGGATCATATGGTGATCCTGCACAACATTCTTCTGATCAGCATTGTGGTGTTCATTTTATCTGTATTCTTTTCCATATTATGTACAGGTACTGTCACCGCACCTATACAGAGACTTGTAGAAAAAATGAAATCTGCATCTGCCGGAAAGCTGAATATTTCTGCCAGTTACTCTTCAAATGATGAACTTGCAGTTCTCTATAACCAGTTTAACCTTATGATGCAGAAGATCCAGACATTACTTAACGATATCTATGAGGAACAAAATGCCAAACAGAAAATGGAAATACGTCTTTTACAGTCCCAGATCAATCCCCATTTTCTTTATAATACTTTAAACACCATCAAGTCTCTCATAGAAATTGATATGAATGATACCGCAGTAAAAGCAGTGTCTGCCATGTCATCTTTCTACAGAAACTCTCTTTCAAAGGGACAGTTTATCATTCCTCTGCGCCAGGAGCTGCTTCTTACAGAACAGTATCTTTATATCCAGAATCTGCGGTATATGGATTTTGTTGATTACGAGATCACCTATGAGCCATCCTGGGAGGATCATGGGGCAGAGATACCCAAGCTGACCATACAGCCTGTTGTGGAAAATATTTTTGTCCACGGACTTACCAGCCAGATGTGCCATATTCACTTAAACGTTTCTATCAGAAATGGCACCATCTGTATTTCTGTTTCTGATAACGGTTCCGGTATCCCGCCGAAAAAACTTGCCGAGCTTAACCGTTCTATCAGAGACTTCAAAACTGCCCGACATTCTTTCGGGCTTCCAAGTATCAACCACAGGATTGCTCTTCTCTACGGTGAGAATTACGGACTTACCATCGAAAGTTCACCTGAAAAGGGAACCACTGTAACCATAGTAATACCTGACAAAAATCTGATCGAGGGGGAAATATAAAGTGAAAACACTTGTAATTATTGACGACGAAGTTTTTTTCAGAAAATCTCTGATCAATTTTCTTGAAAAACAAAACCTTTATAACATTGCAGGGGAAGCTAATAACGGACAGGCCGGAATCCGGCTTATTGAAAATGTTAAACCCGATATTGCCCTTGTGGATATATCCATGCCGGTTATGAGCGGTCTGGATATGATCGCAGCTCTTGGAACAGACTGTCATACCAGGTTCATCCTTTCCACAGGATACGAAGATTTTGACTATGCCAAAAAAGCCATCTCTCTTCAGGTCCGCGGATACCTCCTGAAGCCATTGGATCACCGGGAGCTTATGGAGACACTCCAGAAAGTAAGTGACGAGATCGATCAGGAAAATTCCAGAAACAGTTATGTGAATAATTATTTTCAGTTCCGCGATCTGTATACACGGCAAATGCAGCTTAATTTCTTCCAGAAGGTGATCAGCGGAACAACCATTTCCCCGGATGATCTGGAAAAAATTCCGATTCATAAAACTTCCGATTATCTTACCATTCTTATGGAGATCCACAATGCCAATCCGGAAATATGGGATGAAAAAGGTGATTTTTCTCTGCTCCACACCATCCTGGAAAATATATGCAGGGAAATCTTACAGCCTGTGTGCAAAGAGCTTATTTACATTGACTATTCTCAGATGAGACAGTATATCATCATGGAAAAAAGCTCTGATTTTTCTTTTACCGATCTGGAACAATCCTGTCTCAGACTTGCCGGGATATATGATAATATCGCACAGATTTCCACTTTTTTCTGCTGTGGAACACCTCATGAAGGCGTGGAAGGAATCCGCTATTCCTATGAAGAGGCTCTTTCTGTTTTTCATAACAGAACTGCGTCTTCTTCCGGATTTCTTTATTTCACGCCCCAGTCCCATTCCGGTGATTTTACATTAAAGCCTCTGGTTTATAATGATATCCTGATCTTTCTGCGCCAGCAAAATTCACCGGCTCTCTGTAAATATATTGATGAATATTTCAACGATATCATCACCAAAAAAATCCATATCCGGCAGACCTGGAGTGTAGCTGCTGCTTTTCTTACTGTACTTGACGGTTTTATCACGGAGTGCAGTCAGCGTGAAACGCTTTTTCCTCTTCTGGAAAACGCCCTGAATACTTACCAGAACTGCCAGAGTGCCCTGCAGTTAAAACAACTGCTCCAGTCTACCTGCAAGGCAGTTCTGGATTCTCTTGCTGATGAAAAAAATCCGCGGAAGTCAGCTCTTGTATCCCAGGTTCAGGAATATATCTGTCTGAATTTTAATCAGCCGGATCTTCGTCTTGAAACCATTGCTTCCCATTTTTTTGTCAATCCCCAGCATCTCTCTGCTGTATTCAGTCAGGAATCCGGAGTTACACTTACCTCATATATCAATGTCTGCCGCATGAAAAAAGCCAGACAGTTTCTTCTGGAAGACAGCCCTTCCATTCAAAATGTAGCTTCTTTATGCGGATTTTCTGATTCCGGATATTTCAGCAAATGTTTCCGGAAATATTACGGAATCTCTCCAAAAAACTTTGTATCCCTGACTGAAAAGAACAGTTATCCAGGTTCTATCGGCATATGATCTTCATTTAATTAAAGCGTAACGTTTCACCGCTTCATCTCATTAAAATTACATTTTACTCTAACATATGTTTTATGTAAAATGCAAGTTCTTTTTATTGTGCAATATCCCGGAATGTGTTAAGATAAAACCTGCGACTTTATACAAATAGCAGTTTACCATACTGCAATAATGAGGTGAGTTATGAAAGAAAGAGAAAAACTTGGATCCCGTCTGGGATTCATTCTGATTTCTGCTGGCTGTGCCATCGGAATCGGAAACGTCTGGAAATTCCCTTACATGGCCGGACAGGGCGGTGGCGGCACATTCGTACTGTTTTACCTGATCTTCCTGGCCCTTCTTGGACTTCCTGTTATGACTATGGAGTTTTCTGTTGGACGTGCCAGCCAGAAGAGTCCTGTCAAAGCATATTACGCACTGGAAAAACCAGGACAGAAATGGCACATCCATGGATATATCACTCTGATCGGATGTTATCTCCTGATGATGTTTTACACCACTGTTACAGGCTGGATGCTGAATTACTTCTATATGACAGCCACCGGTAAATTCCAGGGACTTGATTCCGACGGTGTTGCAGGACAGTTTACCAACATGCTTGGCCAGCCCGTTACTATGGGATTCTGGATGATCGTTGTTGTTATTGCAGGTGTTTTTGTCTGCTCCCGCGGTCTTCAGAACGGCCTTGAAAAAGTTACCAAGGTTATGATGATCTCTCTTCTGGTGATCATGGTTGTTCTTGCCATCAACAGTTTTACCATGGATGGTGCCAAAGAGGGACTGAAATTCTACCTGATCCCGGATTTCGAGCGTATGAAAGAGATCGGTATTATTTCTACCATTACCGGTGCTATGAACCAGGCATTCTTTACTCTCAGCCTTGGTATCGGTGCTATGGCTATCTTCGGAAGCTACATCGGAAAAGATCATGCACTGCTTGGTGAATCCATGAATATTGCGCTTCTGGATACTTTTGTTGCGATCACCTCCGGACTTATTATTTTCCCGGCATGTTTCACATTCAATGTTGACCAGACTTCCGGACCGAGCCTGATCTTCATCACACTGCCGAATATTTTCAACCACATTCCGCTTGGAAGACTGTGGGGAAGCCTGTTCTTCATCTTTATGTCATTTGCAGCTTTCTCTACCATCCTGGCTGTATTTGAAAATATTATTTCCTGCGGTATGGAGCTTACCGGCTGGAGCCGAAAAAAATCCAGTCTTGTAAATGCCATCGCCATCATCCTTCTGTCTCTGCCATGCGTACTTGGATACAATGTATGGTCCTGGGACTGGCTCAAGGTATTCGGCGGCGCAATTCTCGACCTTGAAGATTTTCTGGTAAGCAACATTCTGCTCCCGCTTGGTTCTCTTGTATACCTGCTTTTCTGTGTTTCCAAACGGGGCTGGGGCTGGGAAAACTTCACAAAAGAAGCCAACACCGGAAAAGGCATGAAGATCCGGAAATGGATGCGCGGATACATCACTTATATCCTGCCGCTGATCATTCTGTTTATCTTCTTCTTTGGTCTGTACGACAAGTTTTTTGCATAAAATAAAACACCCCTGACGGATATCGTATGTGATTTACACACGCGATTTCCATCGGGGGTGTTTTTGTTGAGTCAGGCGGATATTCACAGCCTGCATTCTTCCCGATACAAGCAAGTCCCCTCACCGCGTATTGCTTTTCGTAATTGAAGCAGGGAACTTACTTGATTCGGTTAAGAATTTTACCTGCCTAGCAGCTCCAGTACTTCCTCTCTGCTGATCAAAGCCTGGCCGATTCCCTCGCCGCTTAAGATCTCATCAGCCAGTTCCCGTTTTCTTTCCTGAAGAGCCCGGATTCGTTCTTCTATGGTGTCTTTCATAAAGAGGCGGTAGACACTGACAACGTTCTGCTGACCGATGCGGTGGGCACGGTCTGTTGCCTGATTCTGCACGGCAAGATTCCACCAGGGATCGTAGTGGATCACAATATCAGCTGCCGTAAGATTCAGGCCTGTTCCTCCTGCTTTCAGAGAAATGCAGAAAACAGAAGTATCATCCTCATTAAATGCATGTACCATCTGCGCCCGTTTTTCCTTGGAAGTCGATCCGGTCAACATATAAAAAGAAACTTTTGCTTTTTTCAGACGGACAGCCAGCACATCCAGCATGGTAGTAAACTGGGAAAAAAGCAGGATCTTATGTCCGCCGTTCACCGCATTCTGAACCAGCTCCATGCACATCTCCAGCTTGGAAGAATTCCCTTTGTATCCTTCATATACCAGCCCCGGATAACAGCAGATCTGCCGAAGCCTTGTGATCTCTGCAAGGATCTGCAGTTTTGAAGTACGAAATTCCGCATCGGACTGCATTCCAAGCATCAGGCGGAGCCGTTCCGTATGGGCCTCATACAGCTCCTTCTGCTCGCTTTCCAACGGGGAAAACATATCTTTTTCCAGCTTATCCGGAAGATCCTTCAGCACATCCCTCTTCAATCTCCGCAGCACAAAAGGACGGATCATTTTCTGCAGACGCTCCATCGCATCGGAATTGCTGTACTGCACAGCTGGAAGCTCTATTTCCTTGCGGAATTTCTCATAAGAATACAAAAATCCCGGCATCAGAAAATCAAAAATACTCCACAGCTCACTAAGCCTGTTCTCCACCGGTGTACCGGTCAGCGCAAGCCTGAATTCCGACCGAATCTCTTTCACAGCCTTTGCCACCTGAGTTCCGTGATTCTTGATATACTGCGCCTCATCAATGATCTGCACAGCAAAATCCAGGTTCTGATAAGCCTTCAGATCCCGTTTCAGAAGGTCATAGGAGGTGATCAGAACCTCTCGTTCTCCCGCATTTTTGATCAGTGCTTTCCTCTCCTTCACATCACCTGTCACAACGGTAGCCGGAAGTCCCGGCGCAAAACGTTCGATCTCGTTCATCCAGTTAAACACCAGCGAAGCAGGCGTTATCACAAGGGCACGTCTGTTTTCTCCCGGCGCAGATTCCTGAAATTCTGACCAGAGAAATGTGATCACTTGGAGGGTTTTTCCAAGTCCCATATCATCTGCCAGGATCCCTCCAAACTGATTATGCTTCAAAGTTTTGATCCAGTAAAAGCCCTCTTTCTGATAGCCCCGGAGGATTTTTTCCTGCTCCCTGGGAATCTGAAATTTATGTTCTTCCATTGTCTGCATGTTCCGGATCAACGCACGAAAGGCATTGTCCTTCTCTACCTTGATCAGATCGCCGCCCTTCAGCTGACTGTCCAGATACATAGCACGATAGGCCGGAACCTGAGTCTTTCCTTTTTTCAGTTCACGATCACTGATCTGCAGTCCATTTTTCAGAGCAGAAAGCTCCCTGAGCTGACCATCGGAAACATCCAGAAAGCTGCCATCCTTCAGGCGGAAATATTTTTTCCTGCGATCGTACCTGGAAAGAATATCAAAAAGCTGCGCCTGATCCATCCCCTCCACATCCAGATCCAGGTTCAGAAGTCCGGCTGACAGAGAAACGCCAAGACGGATGTTTGGCAGCTTTGTCACCCGCATCTGTTTGATGGACTGGGAAATATAGACAGCTGCAACTTTCTGCATGGCGGGGATCCCTTCAGTAAGAAGCTGGTAGAGCTTTTCTTCGGAAGCTTTCACACTGTCGGGCTTCCCTGAACCTTCCCTGCACAAAGATTCCAGTTCCTCGGCACGACAATCCAATGCCAGCTCCATCCTCTGTGCATCATATCCGTTAAAATATTTTGACAGCAGCGCAAACACACCAAGCTCTCCCGGAATATCCCTGGTGCGGGCAGACACATCTCGGTCAAAAATCGAAAATTTATCCTTCCCGTAA
Source organism: Blautia sp. SF-50 (assembly GCF_900101315.1). Classification (NCBI taxonomy): domain Bacteria; kingdom Bacillati; phylum Bacillota; class Clostridia; order Lachnospirales; family Lachnospiraceae; genus Blautia; species Blautia sp. SF-50. The sequence continues at coordinate 7,085 of NZ_FMUW01000005.1, read as the reverse complement.
ACAGAAAATGCCTTACAGGTGATCCAGTCACGCTCCGGCGCATCCAGATAGATCTCATATGCAGCCTTGTAGCATTCAAGACCTGTTTCTTCCGAGAAATCCCTGAGATCACAGTGAAAAAATTTTTTCAAGGAAGGAAGCAGCTCACGCACAAACGCAGGCACATCCGGTTCATCAATAAAGCCTCGGCCTGCAGGAAGCCGCTCCAGACAGGTAACAAATTCCTCCACTGCTCCAAGCTCCTGCCTGGAAACCAGATATACCTTCGCATTATCAAAATACATATGATACCGTATGCCTGTCACACTGTATACCGGCGCGATCTCAAGAGATAACCCCTGATCCTTCTTCCGGATCATCAGCGTCCTGTCCGGAATTTCTCTGACAGAATGCCATGTTGTCTCCGGATCATTGTTCATTTTGAACTTGAAACTTTTTTCGCCAAGTATAAGAAGCAGATCCTCAAGTTCTTTTCTGTCAACGGTAAGATCCCTCACCTTTTCCACAGCTATATTCTTCAGCTGTTCATATCTGGACATGTAAGTGCCGTGATGATTCTCGACCCATTCCCGGATAAAGGCCAGCACGCTTCTGGATCCTTCTGAAAAGGCTTCATCGGAATGGATAAATTCCAAATTTTTTCCATAAGAAACCTTCTCATTATGATCCAGATTCCACACAAAGGCCAACACGTCCTTGAGGATATATTTTTTCTCACAGCCAACGCGGAATTCCACGGTAAAACAATTTCTCACAGAATTAAATTTCAGGCAGGTTTCCAGCTCCACCCTGCCAAAATACAGATCCCCGGAAAACGGAAGCATACGGCTGTATAGCTGGCGATTAAGGAGGCTTTTCAGCTCAACGGTGGTTTTCGTTGCAGGCTGCCCTGGTCCGGATAAAGCAGCCGGAAATGCTGTTCCGCTGAATAACTCTGCCTGCTTCTGTTCCTCATCCTGCTGTCTGCGGATTTCCACACGCTCATAGGCCTTACGGTCTCCATATTCCAGAAGCACTGCCACGCAATGCTTGCAGATCCCGGAATAGCTGCGAAAGGCCGGGCAGTCACAGTATGCTTCTTTTATGCGGTCCGCTTCTGTATCATACTGAAAGCCTGTATTGTATACATTACGCCCACTTCCCTTCACTGCTGCAGATATTTTATCCACAGCTCCTTCCGACTTAATATCCAGCGACTGGATCCTCTTTCCGGTACGGTAAATATCAAGACCTCTCTGATATGCCGTTGTATTACAAAGTGCCCGTATGGCTGTTCGTTTAAGCATGCATCTTTCCCTTCTTTTCTTATCGCGTTTCTTCCATTATAAAAGGAGACCTGCACTGTGACAAGTCTCCTTATAGTACTCATTGATATCTCATTCCTGATCTGCCTATAGCATTTCCATAAAATCCCGCATCAGGTTCAGCTGCTCTGAAATGAATTGCTGCATCAGACGTTCCCGTCATACGTTGGTACAGATAACTTTCTCAGCAGGCTTTCCTTCTTGCTTCATCCTCTTTCCGCTCTTCTCCGACTTCTGTCATCAGATACGGATCCAGAACCTCTTCCAGCTCTTTCTCAGTCATGATCCCTTGTTCCAGAACAAGTTCCCGGACAGACTTGCCAGTTTTTACTGCAGTTTTTGCGATGGTTGCAGACGCCTTGTAGCCAATATGCGGGCAGAGAGCCGTTGCGATTCCTGCACTGCTTTCCATCAGGTCTTTGCAGTGTTTGCGGTTTGCGGTGATTCCTGTGATGCAGTTTACGATCAATGTATCCACTGCTTTTTCCAGAGTCGTAATGGATTCAAAAAGATTACAAAATACAACCGGCTCAAAAGCATTCAACTCCAGCTGTCCGGCTTCTGCCGCCATGGTAATGGTGGTATCATGTCCTACGATGTGGAAAGCAACCTGGCTTACTACCTCCGGAATGACCGGATTTACCTTACCTGGCATGATGGACGACCCATTCTGCTTCGCCGGAAGGTTGATCTCCCCAAATCCGGTTTTCGGGCCGGAGGACATCAGTCGAAGATCGTTGCACATCTTGGAAAGATCCACCGCACAGGTTTTTACCACACCAGATACGGCAACAAAACCGTCCAGATTTTCTGTTGCATCAAAAAGGTCCTCAGCCTGTTTCAGCGGATAGCCTGTAAGCTTTTCCAGATTTGGCACGATCTTATAAAAATAAGAATCGGACACGTTGATAGCAGTTCCCACTGCAGTTCCTCCAAGGTTTACAGTGTACATTTCCCTGTGAGCCTTTTCGATACGTTTCCGGTCTCTGGAAACCATGGACGCATAACCGTGGAACACCTGGCCAAGACGGATCGGAACTGCATCCTGAAGCTGTGTACGTCCCATAGTGATCACATCATCGAACTGCTCTGCCTTTTTTGCAAGCTCCTTCTCAAGTCTTACCAGTGCTTTTTCCAGAGGTGCAAGAAGATCCAGAACGGTAAGCTTACCGGCCGTCGGGATCACATCATTGGTGGACTGTGCCATGTTTACGTGATCATTTGGATGGACCATTTTATAGCTTCCCTTCGGACATCCGAGGATCTCACCGGCTCTGTTTGCGATCACCTCATTCATATTCATATTTGCGCTGGTTCCGGCACCACCCTGAATGGCATCTACGATAAATTCCTCAGCCAATTTTCCTGCGATCACTTCATCACAGGCTCTGACAATGGCGTCTGCCTTATCCTCCGGAAGAAGCCCTGCATTATTATTAGTGATAGCTGCTGCTTTTTTAATCTGTGCCAGGTTCCTGATAAATACCGGATGAAGCTTTGTACCTGTAATAGGAAAATTCTGTTTTGCCCTTAAAGCCTGAACTCCGTAATAAGCCTCTGCAGGCACTTCCATAGTTCCGATCGAATCTGCTTCCAGTCTTGTTTCTGTTGTCATTTTGTCATCCCTCTTCTTTCTTCTGATCCTGTGCACATCTGATTTGCTCCGCCCTCTGATCTTATTTTTTCAGTCCGACGGATATTCACTGTTTACAAATCATTCTGTTATTTTCATTTTTATCAGCAGCTGTTTTTCTGATGCCTAAGAAACTAACACTTTCTTTGTAGCTTGTAAATACTTTTAATGGAAAACCACGATTATCCGTGTTTTTCAATAGTTTACATTAATCTTTTTAAGAATTTCTTTTATTTTTCTTATTTTTATTAAGTCGTTTCTTGTGTTGTGATAACACACGCAGTATAATCAATACAGAAAAACATATTTTCAATCCACTTCCCTACGCAGCTCTGTACCAGTTACAAATAACATTTTTCATCGAAAGGATACATTCTACATGGAACACAAACTCGACAACATCGACCGAAAGATCATCGAAATGCTTCAGAAGAACGCCCGCACTCCGGTAAAGGAAATCGCAAAGGAAGTCTTCCTCTCATCCCCCGCTGTCTCCGCCAGGATCGAACACCTCGAAAAAAACGGGCTGATCACAGGCTACCACGCCCAGATCAACCCAGTATTTCTCGGTTATCATATAAAAGCATTCATCAACCTGGAAGTAGAACCCAACCAAAAAAAAGACTTCTATCCCTTCATCCAGTCCATCCCAAACGTCATCGAATGCAACTGCGTCACCGGCGATTACTCCATGCTCATCGAAGTAGCCTTCCGCTCCACCATGGAACTGGACCACTTCATCAACGAACTCCAGCAGTTCGGCCGCACCAAAACACAGATCGTATTCTCCACCAGCGTAGAACACAGAGATCTGCCGGTGGAGTAACCCCCACCGGCATTTTTTATAAACCATATCACATCGCTCTACCAGCCGACAGCGAAGCGCCTCGGCCAGCCTACCGTCAGACAACCGGAAACTCAGCCTTTCCTCCCAGCTATCCAGCGCAGCGCTGATAGCTCATCCATCTCCCGGCAAACCACAAGGAAACTCAGCCTTTCCTCCCAGGCATCCAGCGCAGCGCTGATGCCTCATCGCATTCCCGGCAGACCACTCAACCCAACATTTACACCCAAACTCCCGAGCAGCCACCCTCCCCTGACGCCTTGAAAAACCAGCCCGTGAGGCGTGTGCTGCCTGTCGCCGGACTCTGCAGGAGGGGAGCTGATTCTTGGCTGGCGGAAATCTGCGTTGTTTTTCAAAAGTCCGCTGTCTGAGCGGCTGCAAGACGCGAGTTCGGACTTTTGGAAAACGGTTTTAGCAGAATTCCGGCAGCCTAGAAGCCAGCCCCCGACGAAGCCCCGGCGACAGGCAGCACACGCCTCACGGGCGTCCGTATTTCAACAAAAAAAGAACAGCAATGAACCTCAAATCCACCACTGCTCTTCACTCATGTCCTAAATCACTTTCCCATCAAAGCAACAATCTTCTCCTTCAGCTCCCGCGCATTCTTCTTCGGATCCTCCGCCTTCATGATCGCAGAAACAACCGCCATACCACTCATACCGGCGCCCTCAAGCACATCCATATTCCCGGCATTCAATCCCCCGATCGCAACCGCCGGAATCGGAACCGCCTCACAGATATCCTTCAACGTAGAAACCTTGGTAAGGATCGTCACCACCTTAGTAGTAGTAGGATAAATCGCCCCCACACCAAGATAATCCGCACCATCCTCATAAGCCTTCACAGCAGCCTCCACCGTCTTGGCAGTAGCCCCCACGATCTTATCCGGTCCCATCAGCTTCCTTGCCACAGCAACCGGAATATCAGAAGCCCCAACATGCACACCAGCTGCATCACAGGCCAGCGCCACATCCACGCGATCATCAATGATCAGTGGTACATTGTAACGATCTGTGATCTCCTTCACCTTAAAAGCCTTATCCAGATACTCACGTCCACCCTTATTCTTCTCACGAAGCTGGACCAGAGTCACACCACCCTTACAGGCCTCCTCAACTGTACGGAGCAAAGACTCCTCCGTATGATAAGAACTATCCGTTACCAGATACAACGTTACATCCAAATCTTTTCTGTCCATCCTAATTCCCTCTTTTTCAGTACATTTCAATCTTCAACAGATCCAGCAGCTGCCGATCCGAAAGCCCATAAATCTCATCCAGCAGATTTACCTGAAAACTTCCCGGACCGCGGGAAATCTTCTCCGCTTCCTCACCGGCGATACCCATAAGTGCAGTACCAAGAACTGCCGCAGCCAGATAATTCCCGGATCTCTCATTTAATCCTATCTCACCGCCAGACCAGACACCTGCCTCTATACTGTCCGTCATCTCTTTCGCAATATTATCTTCGCGCCCCGGCAAAAATGCCGCAGTCAGTGCACCAACCATACAACCGGTTCCTGTGATCCCGGACAGCGCCGCACTACCATTTTGCACCAGAACAACCCGTTCACCATCCGTAACAAAATCCTGTTTCCCGGTTGCCAGCACGATCGCCTGATTATTTCTGGAAAAAGCCTTAAGCACCTCACTGACTCCATCGATATTTTCCTCAGTCAGGGCATCCTCGACACCCGCATCGATCCCGATCGCATGGGACGGCAGCCCGGAGACAGCAAAAAGCTCTGACATATTTCCCTTCAATACCGCCGGATGGCCGATGCTTAAAAGCTCTCTCGCCAGATCCAGCCTGAGATCACTGCATGCAACCCCTACCAGATCCAGAAGAACCGGGATCTTTTTTTCCATCGCAGTTCTCATAGAACGCTTCATTGACTCGATCCTGGCATCGGTAATATTCCCGAGATTCAGCATCAGCGCACCAGCCGATGCCGTAATATCTGCCACCTCTGCCGGATGCTCTGCCATGATCGGCCTTGCACCCACTGCAAGGATCACGTTGGCACAATCATGGATCGAGATCGGATTGGTGATACAATGAATCAGCGGCTTTTTTTCTTTAATTAGCTTTCGCAGTTGTAAAATTCTTTGTCTCATATGTTTTTGAACCCAAAGCTGCCTGGAATTTCACCAGAAGACCTGCTTTACTCAGAGCCTTCAGGAAAATATAGGCAACACATCCTCCCATTGTGGTTGCTGCAAGGAACATCGGCGTATAATAAAATGCTGTCAGTCCACCTCTTCCCATCAGGAATGCCATCACCGGATAAGAAACCATAGACCCGATGATACCCGTTCCAAAGATCTCACCGATCACCGCACAGATGATCTTGCCTTTGGAAAGTCTGTAGAACACACCTGAAAGGAACGCGCCAAATACTGCACCGGTCAGTGCAAGTGGCGGGATTCCCATAAACATCATACGGATCACGCCGATCATGGTCGCACAGAGAAGAGAGTACCACGGTCCCATCAGAACCGAGCATACGATATTGACAAGATGCGCCGTGGGGCACATTCCCTCAATCCTCAGGATCGGTGAAATAACGACACCGATCGCAACCATCATTGCCAGCATTACCATACGAAGCGTGTGCATCCTTTGTTTTTCCATTGTGTTTTCCTCCCTGAAATATCAGGCAGATCCCTGTCAGATCCCGGGCAAAAACTTCCCGTCTGCTGCAGTCTGCCCTTAGATTTTGGCGGTCGAAGTTCCCTTACTTCCTCTCACTCCGAAAACACGGATTCCCATCGCTTACATGATCCTTCCGGAAAAATCCTCCGGAATATCACTCCCCTGCCAGACATTAAGGCGCTCCCCTTCCTGCCCGCTCGCCGCAGAAGCTCCACATGCAGTCTCTGTCACCTTCATATCCGCAACACATTGCCGGATCATCCCAGTTCCATCCCTGCATCGAAAAAGAGCGCATCCCATGGCAAACTCCACGGAGACACGCTCTTATATCACAATCCCTCCGTTGGCATTACCCAAATCAGGTACGGTCGAAGATCTATCTTCCTCTCAGCCTGTCACACAAGCTCCCGCTGGCTCTTTTCTTTTCTGTTTTTCAATATAGCACACACCTATCCCGTTGTCAAACCTCCACTGCTTATTGCTCTTTGCACTCCCGCCGGAAACGTTACTGTTCACTCCGTTCTCAGCAACACGCTTCGCGATGCACAGAATTTATGCTAATCGCATAAATTCGCGCGGTATGTCTCGGGTTTTCTGTGACCTTCGCTCACAAAAAACACCTCGCGGAATATTACCAGTGAACAGTAAC
>NZ_FMUW01000033.1:0-30526 GCF_900101315.1 Blautia sp. SF-50 | reverse complement strand
TCTAATGCAGACTTAGTTCCAAATACAATCAAATATTTCAGCAGTACAAAGCTAATCGACAGAATAAAAGCCAGAGAATGTGAGCTATGCGGAAAAACTAATACTCCCATAGAAATTCATCATGTTCATCGGCTTAAAGATTTACAAGGTAAAACTTTTTGGGAAGCTCTTATGATAGCGAGAAATCGCAAAACAATAGCTTTGTGTAGAGAATGTCATAAGAAATTACACTGTGGACAGTTAAATTGAGTTTATAAATGGAGAGCCGTATACAGTGAGAGTTGTAAGTACGGTTCGGGGGCGAGTATTTGGAAACCTACCATAGCAATATGGCAAGGCGCTGGGTACTTAGCCTACAGCAGGAAGGACGTATTTTAAGACAGGGAAACCAGAATGACAAAGTAAAGATATTCCGGTATGTGACGGAAAATACTTTTGATGCGTATATGTGGCAGATTTTGGAGAATAAGCAGAAGTTCATCAGCCAGATCATGACCAGTAAATCCCCGGTCAGGGCTTGTGAAGATGTGGATGATACGGCACTGTCCTATGCAGAGATCAAGGCACTTGCCACAGGTAATCCGTACATTAAAGAAAAAATGGATCTGGATGTGCAGGTGAGTAAGCTGAAACTCTTAAAGGCAAACCATACCAGTCAGATTTACCGTCTGGAATCCGATATTGCAAAGAATTTCCCGGTACAGATCAGTGCATTGAAAGAGCGGATTGCCGGGATGCAGGTGGATTCGCAGGTAGTAAAAAGCGTGGATTTACAGGATAATGACACGTTTGCCATGACGGTAGGGAATGTCCTTTATGAAGATAAGAAAGAAGCAGGCGAAGCGTTGATCGCCGCCTGTGCAGGTTTAAAAACCGTCAGCACCGGCGGAAAGGTTGGGGAATATCATGGGTTTACGTTATCTGCTTCCTACAATATGTTCTCCAATGCGTTTGAACTGACGGTCAAAGGAAAATGCTCTTATAAGCTGGAGATCGGAAAAGACCCGGTAGGAAATATGCAGCGTATCCATAACACGCTTTCTTCTATCGACAGGAAGCTGACGGAAAGTGAGCAGAAATTGGAAACCGTACAACAGCAGCTTGCTACTGCACAGGAAGAGGTAAAGAAACCATTTCCGAAAGAAGCAGAGCTGAATGAAAAGATAGAACGGTTATCCGAGTTAAATGCCTTGCTGAACATGGATGAAAAGGGCAATGAGACGATTATGGCAGATGAGGATATTGGCAGAGAAGGAAGTAACACAGACAGCAGGGATGCCGTAGAAGAAAAAGAACTTCCGGAAACAGCAGACAGAATTCATAAGCCATCTATTCTGGAACGCTTAAAGCAGGAGAAGGCACAGCAGAATACAGCGGAACCGACCGTTACACAGAAAACTGCAAAGAAAAAACACGAACAGGAGTTATAAAAGATTTCCCGTCAGAGTTTTCTCTGGCGGGGACATAAAATGGAGAGTTTGTTTATGGCAAATAATATAGAAAAACAGTTAAAAGAAATATCGGAACGGCTGGAGCAGGGAGTAAAGGAAATCTTTACATCGGAGCGATATACCGAATATCTGAATACCATGTCAAAGTTCCATAATTACAGCTTTAATAACACGCTGCTGATCACCATGCAGAAACCGGAAGCAACACTGGTGGCAGGGTATCAGGCATGGCAGAAGAAGTTTAACCGCCATGTAAAACGTGGAGAGAAAGGAATCCAGATCATTGCACCAGCACCGATCCGGGAGAAACAGGAGATTGAAAAGATCGACCCGGTAACAAAAGAGCCTGTGATCGGGGATGATGGACAGCCGGAAACAGAGATTGTGGAGATGGTGATACCGAGATTCCGCATAACGACAGTGTTTGATGTCAGCCAGACAGAGGGAGAACCGATCGCAGAACTGGAGGTGCCGGAGCTTACCGGAAGTGTACAGTTTTATGATACGTTCATGCAGGCATTGCAGAATATTTCTCCTGTACCGATCCGCATGATGAATGTGGAAGGGGAAGCAAAAGGTTATTATCACCAGACAGAAAAATATATTGCGATAAAGGAAGATATGAGTAATGTCCAGACGATGAAAACTGGAGTCCATGAAGTGAGCCACGCATTGCTGCATGACCGGGAAGTAATGGATGCGGAAGGCGTCTTAAAAGACCAGACAACAAAGGAAGTGGAAGCAGAAAGTATCGCTTACATAGTCTGCAACCATTTTGGTCTGGATACTTCAGAATATTCGTTTACCTATATCGCCAGCTGGTGCGAGAGCAGGGATATGAAGGCGTTGAAAGCATCTATGGATACCATCCGAAAAACATCGGCAGAGATCATTGAGAATATCGAGGCACAGATGTACGAGTTGGAAATGGAAAGACCAATCCGGGATACTTTTCATAAGGAAGATTTAATTCTGCATCTTTCAGGCAGTATGGGTTCCGAGTTTACCTATGATCTGATTGAAAACATGAGCAGGGAACAGTTAGAGCAGAATGTGGGAGAATACGTCCGCCTTCTGGAAAGTGGTGAGATAGAGGAAAATGAGAAACCTCTGGAAAGTTTTCTGGAAGAAAAAGGTGCTGCTGTCACACCACTCTATGACAGCAGTGGACACGGAGAGAACTATCCGATTGATTTTTATGATGTGGAATATGATGCTGACATAGGCGTTACTTATATTTCTGACCTTTCTCCGAAAGAGCAGGCAGAGATGTTGGTACAAAAGGCAGAGTTTCCAAGAAATATTTTTTCAGAAGAAGAAAAGACATTTGTAAATGAATATGCAGAAACCTTCCCCGGACAGGTGGAAAGACTGAATGACCTGGTATGGGATATGAGGGAATCTTATGATGAAGCCGGTTCAAAGCTGGTGTATGAAGTGATTCAGGCAGCAAGGGCAAACTTCCCAGTGAAGGAACCGGAGATTGCAGAAGAAACAGCCATGCAGTATGCCCACCGTCTGATTGAAACGGCAGAAGCTGCAAATACAGGAAATTTCACAGATTCCCAGAGAAATCTTATTGTGAATTTTGCATATAAGATGGATGACAAAGACGAAGTGCTTGGACTGGTGAACCGTATGATGACCGCAATCCGCAGACCGGAAAGTGAATATACGAGAAACCTTATGAATGAAACACAGGCACAGATTGACAATTTCCCAGATGGCATGATCGGTTTTACGGAAATGCACGAGGCAGGAATCCAGTTAGACCATATGCTACCGCTTATGAAAGACCGGGCATATGAATTATACCGTGGAGGGGCAGAAATTTACATCTTATATGGAAATCCAGAGAATCCACAACGGGCAGAACAGGTGCTTGTGGAGACGGAAAATGAGATTTTTGGATATGACGGTATCTTTGGAATCACAGAAACAGAATGGGAAGTCCAGAAAGAAAGAGAAGTCTCTGCCACAAAACAGGAAGCACTGGAACGGCAGAGTGCAGAAAAGATTGATGAGACACTTCTTCTGCATGGAGAAAGCAGAAGGTTTGCCATTTATCAGATGGATAGTGGAGATGAGCATACCTATCAGTTTATGGGAATGGAATCTGCAAAGAACCTGGGCTATACCATTGATGGAAAGGATTACCGGATGGTTTATGCAGCACCGTGGATGCCAACAATCACGTTAGACAATATATTTGAACGATTTAACATTGATCGACCGGAAGATTTCCGTGGTCATTCCTTATCGGTAAGTGATGTGATCGTGATAAACAGGGGGGCAGAGATCACAGCCTATTATGTAGATTCTTTTGGATTTCAGGAACTTCCGGAGTTTGTCCAGCAGAGAATGAACATGCTGGAACATAATTCTGTCAGGGCATATCCGCCAGTTTATAAAGAAACATTGGAACAGGCAATGGGAGAACGGGATGTAGATGCCTATCTGGATTCCAGAAAGTTAAATCTGGACTGCAAGAAAGCAATCGAGGATGTTATCCGGGAGAATTTTGACGGACTGCACTTAAAGCAGGGTGCGGCAAAAGAAGTCGTGGAACGCTTTGGGGAAGAACGTATGAATTTTGTTATGGCAAACACCATCCGTGAACTTTCTCATGATGGAAGATTTTCCAGACAGAACAAAGACTGGGCGGAGCATATCGAAGTCCCGGAAAATGTCAGCCGGGGTAGAAATCTGAACCTGGATTATGTGATCGAAAGTCACCCGGCAGTTTTAGATGGGTTTATCGACATGGCAAGAGCTGAGATCCGGATGCAGAGGATAGAACAGGCGATAGGAGAAAACGAAGTGACAATCACGGCAGAGACAAGAGGATATGAAGCAGAAGGACATAACGGGACATGGCATACGGTTGATGAAAAGGAATATGCGGGGGAGAAGTTCTTCTTAATGGAACATGATGAATTTGGCTCCGATGTGGCAGGAATTATCGTAGCAGAAAATGGACAGCTTGTAGCGGAGGATTTATGGAATGGGTTTGATGCAGGAGCGTTAGAAGCTGTATCAGAATATTTGCAGGAAAATGGAACAACACTTTATGACTTGACGGAATTCCCGAAAGATTCTGTTGTAACTCTGCGGAGTGGACAGACACTTACAATCGAAGAAATACAAGCAGTACAGAAAGATACCTGGGAAGAAACGATGGCAGGAAAAAATGAATCTGGAACGGATGTCCGGTTTAATTTCCATGCAGTCAGTGAGGTGCAGCTGCCAGAAGGCATAAAGTTGAAAATGCCAGAGATTCATTACGTTGATAATTTTTATGTGATGGAAGATATAAATGCAGAGGGTGTAGTAAAAGTAAACCGGTATGAATCACTGGATGAAGCGATGCAGGAATATTTACGCCTGCCAAATCATCAGGAAAAAGTGCTTGGTATCCAGAATACGGAAACAATGCAGGAAAGCATGGATTTTATCCGATGTGAAAACGGAATAGATCAGCTGACCCATGCATATGAACAGATCGGAGGGTGGCTGAATCCGGAAATATATGAAGCGGTAAATAAAATGGAAAATATGCTGGACTGGAATGAGGTACAGATTGCATATCAGATTGGAAAACAATACTTTACAATCCAGACTGCAGAAGATGGCTATGATTATACATTTTACAATGAAGATTATCAGGAGGATGATGGAGGAATCTATGACAATCCGACAATTTATGTAGATGAAGCTGCCAGTGATATTTTGGAAGATAAAGGGTACTCATTGGAAGACGCAAAAGTAGTGGATTATGAAGAATTGATGGCAGATGTGGAAGAAGTTCAGGAAGAACAGATGCAGCGGATACAATTAGAAAAAAACTGCCCGGCAAGTATTTTTGAAGGATTTCGCAGGAAAGAAGCAATGCAAACCTATGAAGGAATCGCAATGCAGTTTACCGAGAGTAAAGGGTATCTGACCATACAGGCAACAGAAGAAGGATATTCGTTTATTTTTTATGACTCTGATCTGCATGAAATCCAGAGTGGTGATTACGATAATCCAGACGCATCCATTCAGGAAGTTGCTTATGAAACCCTTAAAAGTGAAAGAATGGATGACCTGGAATGTGTCAAAGTGGATTATAAAGAATTTGAAGAAATGACGATCCAGCACTCTAAGGATTTATTGCAGGAGGGGGAACTTCGTGCGACTTCTGAGATTGGAAGAAATGAACTGGCATTAAATAGCCTGAGCAGGGCAGAAGTTGAAAGAGGTGTCCTGTATCATGCACAGGCAGTATTAGAAGATATGGGAATGGAACAGGAGGTAGAGCTGCTTGCTGCAAGAGTGTATGGTTCCAGAAGCAGACAAGACCTTTACCGGGAAGATTCTGACCTTGATGTAGTGCTTTCTTATCGTGGCAATATCCGTGAAGACAGTTTCTTCAATGAATTAAATGCTCATGGTATAGCAATGGCAGGTATTAAGGTGGACATCAATCCTATCGCAGAAGAAAGAATCACTCTGGCAGAATATATGAAGGAAGCAGATGCTTACCTTGATCAGCAGGAGATTAAAAAACTCGCTTCGGACCTGGATAATTTTAGTTATGACGTTGATACCTATGAGTATAACGATACGATTGAAAATAGAGAAGAACAGGTGGAAAAACTCACGGAGGATATTTTGAATAAGAAAACAGAAGCTGTCAAGGACTGGCTGCTTGAGGTATCCGAGGAATCCGATATAGACAGCGATGTGATAACTGCCCGTTCTTTACTTTCCCGTCTGGAAGATACAGAGCAACTTTCTATTTTTGACAAACAGCCGGAGCAGGAACAGCCAGGAGCCACGATCAGTTTTTATGTCGCAGAGTGCATGGAGTTTCCAGTCATGGGAGAGTACCATAATAACCTCACTTTAGAAGAAGCCATTAAAATATATGAGAGTATCCCAGCAGAGAGACTGCATGGGATTAAAGGAATCGGATTTGATCTGCAAGATGGTGATGAAGATTATTCCGGGGAATATGAGTTGATGAGTGCAGACCGGATACAGCGTGATCTGATAGATATGATTCCTCACTATAAAGAAAGCTCTCTGGTGCAGAAAGCAATCGCAGACATGGAAAAGTATCTGGATGAAAAGCATGGAAGGGTAAAGGAAACGGAACATACGGCAGAAACAGTAATAGGAAGTGGGCAGAAACCTTCTGCGGTTACGGCAGACAGAAGGGCAAAGCAGGAACCGGTATCTGTAAGTCAGAGCCAGACACAAAAGGCGGAACCTGCAAGCAGAGCAAAAGGTGAAGTGAAGAAGTCTGTGCTGCAGTCTTTAAAAGATTTTCAGGCAAAGGCAAAAGCGCAGGAGCAGAATAAGACAACAGAAAAATCCAAGACACATAAGAAAGGAGAGGTGGAATTATGATGGATCTGGCGATGAATTTTGATGCGGATGAATGTTTAGTAACCGCAATGTTTGATAAAGGAAACAGAAATGACACGATGGAGGCAATCGACCATATCATTCCTTTTTTAAAAGGCGATGCGGATATGATTGGTCTTGTCTGCAATACCATAAGAAAACTGTTCTGCATGAGTGATGAAGGGTATGAGATTTTTCTTATGGATCTGGAAGATTATAAAATGGAACTGGAAGAGGAGGAAGAAGAATGAGTACAAGTCAGTGTGCAGTATATCAGGTAAAAGATACCTCAGAGTATAGGGATGTCCGTTTTCGTTCTTACGAGAAACTGAAAAGCGAAGGAAGAACAGTTCAGATAGAAAACTATCAGCAGGTGTATATTGGAAGAATCCAGCCGGGGGAAACTCCGGCTGACATTAAAACACGCTTGCAGAAGCAATGACCGAAGAATTTCAAAGGTCATTCCATCGGTTGCAGTGATATGATTGTCATCACCGACGATGGAAAAACCACAGCTTACTATGTCAACAAAGATGGTTTTATCATCATTCCAGAATTTCTCGCAATCAAAAGTTCCTCCAATACCAGACTTTCCATTGATACGAGGGCTTTTTATGGCAACCATAAGAATCATGCCGCTTCATGTCGGCAAGGGCCGCACAGAAAGTCGGGCGATCAGTGACATCATCGACTATGTAGCAAATCCACAGAAAACAGATAACGGCAAACTCATTACCAGTTATGCGTGTGACAGCCGGACTGCGGATGCAGAGTTTCTTCTGGCAAAGCGGCAGTACATTGCCACTACCGGACGAGTGCGTGGCGCGGATGATGTGATTGCCTATCATGTACGCCAGTCCTTCCGCCCCGGTGAGATTACCCCGGAAGAAGCAAACCGGCTGGGCGTAGAATTTGCAAAGCGTTTTACTAAAGGCAATCATGCCTTTGTGGTCTGCACTCACATAGACAAGTCGCACATTCATAATCACATTATCTGGTCATCGGTCAGCTTAGAATATGACCGGAAGTTCCGAAACTTTTGGGGCAGCACCAAGGCGGTTCGTCGGCTAAGTGACACCATCTGTATTGAGAATGGACTGTCCATTGTAGAGAATCCGAAACCTCACGGAAAGAGCTATAACAAATGGCTGGGCGATCAGGCAAAGCCCTCTCACCGAGAGCTGCTTCGTGTGGCGATTGACAACGCATTATCACAAAGTCCTGCTGACTTTGAAGAACTGCTGAAGCTGTTGCGAGAATATGGTTGTGAAGTCTCAAAGCGCGGGAAATCGTATCGACTGAAACTCTCTGGTTGGGAGAAAGCCGCCCGCATGGACAGTCTGGGCGAAGGATATGGATTGGAAGATTTGCGGGCAGTTCTCTTAGGGAAGAAAGCACATACCCCGCGAAAGAAAACAGTCACACAGGCAGAGCCGCCGAAGGTCAATCTGCTGGTGGACATTCAGACAAAATTGCAGGCTGGAAAAGGTGCTGGCTATGCTCGATGGGCTAAAGTTTTTAATCTGAAACAAATGGCGCAGACCATGAATTACCTGTCAGAGAACAATCTGCTGGAGTATGCGGTTTTGGAAGAAAAGGCTACGGCTGCCACGGCACATCACAATGAACTTTCGGCGCAGATCAAAGCGGCTGAAAAGCGCATGGCAGAGATTGCTGTTCTGCGTACTCACATCGTAAATTATGCCAAGACCCGTGAGGTCTATGTGGCATACCGCAAGGCGGGTTACACTAAGAAATTTCGGGAGGAACATGAGGAAGAAATTCTGCTCCACCAGGCTGCTAAGAATGCCTTTGATGAGATGGGCGTCAAGAAGCTGCCAAAGGTCAAAGAGTTACAGACAGAGTACGCAAAATTGCTGGAAGAAAAGAAAAAGACTTATTCCGAGTATCGGCGCTCCCGTGAAGAAATGAGGGAGCTTTTGACTGCAAAAGCGAATGTAGATCGAGTGCTGAAAATGGAGGTAGAACAGGATGTTGAAAAAGAAAAAGACCACGGCCAGCGGTAAGCTGGTCCTGGTCAAAAGCGTTCGCAGAACGCGCAGCCACAGAATGAAATTCTGTGTTCAAAGGGGCTTGGGGGCGCTGCCCTCAACAAGCAAGCGGAGAGGAAAATCACAAAGGGATTTTCTTCTCTGCGGGCCTGTGTGTATTAACACAGGCATTGCTTGCCGGTATTATCCCTGAATCAGAATAATTTCGGAATAACCACCGTTCTAACTATCCCACATGATGGAGGCGGCGGGCGTTACCGAGGAACTGAAAGCCCGTGACCCCATGCGCTGGGTGGGGTTGATGAACACGCTGAAAGCGCAGGTGGAGGAAGTGTTGTTGCAGGAATTAGTTTATATCTGATTTTGGGCATAGATGAAGCCGGGATTTTGCAAGCCAGCAAGCAATCCCGGCTTTATCTTATATATTTTCCAGTTTTTTTGACCGCCGGTATTCCAATGGCGATAGGCCGAATTGTTTTTTGAAAACTGATGCAAATTTGCTTTGATTCATATAGCCGACCAACTCTGCTATTTCTGCAACGGACAATCTTGCAGAAGTCAGTAACTCTGCAGCTTTTTTCATTCGGACTTCCCGTAGATAGATGGAAATATTTTGACCAAAAACGCCACGAAAATAGTTTTTTAAGCTGGTTTCGCTGACAGAAAACTGAGCTGCCAATTCCCATGCAGGATGATGTTGCCGCAAATCGGAAGTGATAATTTTTTCAACACGTTTTGCTATATCTACCTGTGTTTCAGTAAAAAATGTGCAGGCTTGCGATGGGGGGATATTGTTAAGATTTTGTAGTAATGAAAATAGAGCCAGAACATAGATCTTCATTTGAGAAATCGAAAACGGAGGCGCAATATCAAAAAGTTCCCAGAGCTTAATCAATATTTCTTCAACTTCAGGAGTAACTGCTGAGATATAAGTGTTATCGTTTGGGCAAAAAAGTTCAATGATTTTAGGGATGTCTATGCCAAACTCTTTTTGTATCCATGTACTCTCTGTTGCCAGTGTATTAGTATCAACAAAAAGCTCCATTCCCTCATAGATACGGCGAGGATAGACATATTGCTTTTGGGCAAAACACTCCGTGAGAGAAATATCTCCATCTTTCACATATACAAAGTTTCCGTTATTCAAGATAATCTCGCAACGACCAGTCACGCAATAGTTTAGGAGCAAAGGCCCTTTTTTAATGAAACTATCTTCACCCAAATTTGGAGCTGCCCATGTCGGAGAATTTATAAAAATATACGCAATAGTAAGTCCGGGGAAAAGTTGAAAAAACGTCATAGACCCTTTTCCCTCCTTAGTTTTCATAAGTAGTTCTGCGTTGAACTCGCTACGTTTTATTGAAACGCCGGGAATTTCAATACATTTTCTAAAAATATCATCAATCTTCATTTTTAACTCCTGTCGATTTGTCTGGCTCATTGCCCTTGATTTTAATCATATTATAGAATTGTAAGCGAAGTCAGTCAATAAAAAAACTCGTTGCTGTTTGGAGCCAAAAAGATGATTGGTTGTAGAGAGCTACTGCTAACTATGGTATCTTATAGAGAGGTTAGAAAACGCTAACCAGCAAATGAATGGAGGTATTCGTTATGAGTAACAAGTTACAAGCAAAAGACCTGATTAACCTCGGCCTTTTCACCGTTCTCTACTTTGTGATTGGCTGCTGTGTCGCCATTCCCGTCGGCTTTGTACCTATCTTTTTGCCGATCCTCGGAGCATTGTGGTCTTTGATTACCGGCATCCCGTTCATGCTGTTCTTGACCAGAGTTAAAAAATTCGGCATGGTTACAATTATGGGAATTTTAAGCGGCCTGCTGATGGGGCTGACTGGTATGGGATTTTGGGGCGTACCGATGGGCGTGATTTTTGGGCTGCTGGGAGATCTGATCTTGAAATCCGGCGGTTATAAAAGCGCCAAGAAGAGCCTGATCGGGTATGCGGTGTTCAGCCTTTGGATGGTTGGTACATATATCCCCATGTATTTCATGGTTGAGGATTCCTGGGCCAGTTTTGCGGCCAGCTTTGGTGAGGAATACGCTGACAGGGTAATGGCTGTTATGCCTATGTGGAGCATTATTCTGGTAATCGCCGGAATCTTCATTTTTGCGATCCTGGGCGGACTTTTAGGTAAGGCGCTTCTGAAAAAGCATTTTGCTAAAGCGGGCATTGTGTGATGAACGGGCTATCATTTTCAGCAACAACCGAAAAAAGAAAAGGAATCCTGCTTGATCCCCGGACAAAGCTCATTCTGCTGCTGACGATTACAACACTGATGTTCAGTACCAGTAACGAAGGAATTATGAACATCGTCAAGCCGTGTCTAAGCCTTGTCCCCTTTGCTCTGATTTTGTCGGAACGCCGTTTCAAAACAGCAGGAAAATATCTGGTGCTATATGCGGTTTGCTTTATACTGGAACGGATTGCCCTTACGAGTTTGAGCGGATTACTCTCGTTCATCGTGCTGGCAGTGACATCTATCATGACGCGGTTTGCGCCCGGCATTATGACAGGTGCCTATTTGATCTCATCCACTTCGATCAGTGAGTTTATCGGCGCAATGGAGCGTATGCACATCACGGAAAAAATCGTGATTCCAATGTCTGTCATTTTTCGCTTTTTCCCAACCATCAGCGAAGAATATCAGGCCATCCGGGATGCAATGAAAATGCGGGGCATACGATTCGGCGGGAAAAATCCTTTCCTGATGTTGGAATATCGCCTTGTTCCTTTGATGGTGTCCGTTGTGAAGATTGGTGATGAACTTTCTGCTGCTGCGTTGACACGGGGGCTTGGAGCCCCCGTTAAACGTACAAACGTGTGCCAGATCGGTTTCCATGTTCAAGATTTGATTGCGATTCTGCTTTGCGTTATCTGTTTTGCCTTGTTTTTGTTTCAGCAGCAGATTTCTTTTTGACGGGAGGGGGTGAACCTATGATACGGATTGACCATGTGACTTTCTCTTATGGAGAAGAAAACGAGAACGCTGGTGGAGTCCATGATATAAATCTGACCGTAGAGGACGGTCAATGCGTCGTACTTTGCGGCGAAAGCGGCAGTGGAAAAACGACAATTACCAGGCTGATCAACGGTCTGATTCCCCATTACTATGAAGGAAAAATGAATGGAGAAGTGTGGGTAAATGGGGCAAAGGTTTCGGAACAGCCCCTTTATGATACCGCGAAAACGGTTGGCAGCGTGTTTCAAAACCCCCGCTCACAATTTTTCAATGTGGACACAACCAGCGAAATCACATTTGGGTGTGAAAATCTCGGCCAGCCGGAGCAAAGTATTCGGGAACGATTAGATAAGACCATCCGGGATTTCCGCCTGGAGAAATTGATGGGACGCAATATCTTTCATCTCTCCGGCGGGGAAAAGCAAAAAATTGCCTGTGCCGGGGTATCCATCATGGAGCCGGATGTGCTGGTTATGGATGAGCCGTCATCCAACCTGGATGCTTCCTCTATCCTGGATCTGAGAGCAATACTTGCGTTTTGGAAGTCGCAGGGGAAAACAATTATAGTGTCAGAGCATCGGCTCTACTATCTGCGCGGTCTTGCGGATCGTTTTATCTATATTACCGGCGGAAAGGTGGAAAAAGATTACTCCGCAGCGGAGTTTGAGAGCCTGACGGAGCAACAGAGAGCCAAGTTGGGGCTGCGTACCTTTATTCTTGAAGATTTGTTGCCGCCGAAAGCATTGCCCCAGGCCGGTCAGCAAATGGAACTTCGCAATTTCTGCTTTGCCTACAAAAACGAACCGGAAACGCTGCACATCCGGGAAAGTAAAATCCCCGCAAATCGTATTGTCGGGATCATCGGGAATAATGGAGCTGGAAAGTCCACCTTCTCCCGGTGTTTCTGCGGCCTTGAAAAGCGCTGCGGTGAGGTGATCTGGAACGGCAGAACTTATCGGCCTAAAGACAGACTAAATACCTGCTACATGGTGATGCAGGAAGTCAATCACCAGCTTTTCACGGAAACTGTGCTGGATGAAGTCCTGATCAGTATGGAGGAGAAAAATCAGGAGTGGGCTGAGGAAATCCTTGCCGAGTTAGATTTAATCGGCTTCAAAGACAGACACCCTATGTCCCTTTCCGGCGGCCAAAAGCAGCGGGTAGCAATTGCCTCGGCAATCGCATCCAAGCGTTCTATCTTATTTTTTGACGAACCGACCAGCGGTCTTGATTACAAACACATGAAAGAGGTTGCCAATGTCTTGAAACAAGTCATGGATGCAGGCATTACCTTGTATGTCATTACCCATGATCTTGAGCTGCTTTTAGATTGTTGTACGGATATTGTCCATTTTGAGGACGGTTCCATCATCGACAAATTTCAAATGGATGAGGCCGGTCTTGAAAAAATCCGAAACTATTTTATAAAGGGGGTGCCTACAAAATGAAGGAAGAAAAGAAAGAGTCGCCCATAGGCGTCTTATGGGGATGGGGCAAGCTCTATCACGGGAAATTCATCGGCAGTATTATCCTTGCGGTATTAGGCGTGGCCTGCCAGATGGTGCCCTATTTCTGCGTGGCGCATATTGTCACACTGATGCTGTCGGGAGAGCAGGATTTTTCCAGTTATATGACGGCCTGTATCGTTGCATTGTGCGGTTATTTGGGAAAGGTTGTTTTCGCCAATCTTTCAACAGTCATTTCCCACACGGCGACCTATTACACGCTGCGCGATCTGCGAGAGAATATCACCGCGAAGCTGGCCCGCGTCCCGATGGGGACGATTTTAGATACTCCGTCCGGCCAGTACAAAACGACGATTGTTGACCGGGTGGAGGGAATGGAGCCGACCTTTGCACACCTGATCCCGGAAATGACCGCAAATGTGCTGGTTCCCATTGTGATTGTCGTGTACCTGCTTATTCTGGACTGGCGTATGGCGCTTTTGTCCCTTGTCACTCTCGTGGTGGGCCTTGTGGTTATGTCCGCCGGTATGAAAAACTATCCCGTCAAGTGGGAGGGTGCTGTCAAGGCAGGCAAGCAGATGACAGACGCCATCGTGGAATATATCGGAGGCATTGAGGTGGTGAAAGCGTTCAGCCAATCCGCCGGTTCCTACAAAAAATATTCTGACGCGGTGAATTATAACGCCAACTACTATGTGGACTGGATGCGGGAAAACCAGAAAACCATGAGCGCCTACAACGCCATCCTGCCCTCAGTGCTGATTTGCGTGCTGCCCTGCGGTTTTGCATTCTGGCTCTCCGGCAGTCTGGAGCTTTCCACCTTCCTATCCATTGTGATTTTCTCGCTGGGGCTGATTGGGCCGATTATTGCGGCCTTTACCTTTACGGACGATTTGGCTGTACTGGGGACAAATGTGGAAGAAATCAGCCAGCTTCTGAACGCCGAAGAACTGAACCATAAAGAAACGCCGATCAAGCTGGAAGATACCGGCATTTCTCTTAGGTCTGTGTCGTTTTCCTATGACGGGACAACAGAGGTTTTGCATGATGTGAATCTCGCCATCCACCCCGGAACCATGACCGCCCTTGTAGGGCCGTCCGGCTCCGGCAAGTCTACGGTGGCAAAGCTGATTGCCGGGTATTGGGATGTTACATCCGGCAGAATTACCCTCGGCGGCCATGAGCTGAAGGATATGCCGCTGTCTGAAATTGCAGACCAGATTTCCTATGTGTCCCAGGACAACTACCTGTTTAACCGCAGTATCCGGGAGAATATCCGCATGGGAAGGCCCGGTGCCACGGACGCAGAGGTGGAACAGGCAGCCAAACAAAGCGGCTGCGACGCCTTTATCCGCAAGCTGGATAATGGCTATGATACGGTTGTTGGCAGCGCCGGTTCCCATCTTTCCGGCGGTGAACGCCAGCGGATTGCCATCGCCCGCGCCATGCTGAAAAATGCGCCGGTTGTCATTTTGGACGAGGCAACTGCCTATATCGACCCAGAGAATGAGGCACTGGTGCAGAAAGCCATTTCCACTTTAACTGTCGGCAAGACCCTGATTGTGATCGCACACCGGCTGTCTACCATTGTTGGCGCAGATAACATCGTTGTGGTGAAGGATGGAACCATCCACGCACAGGGTACGCATGAGAAGCTGCTGGAAACCTGCCCCCTCTACCGGGATATGTGGCAGGCGCACATTGGCGCGAAAGACCAGATGTAAGGGGGTGTTGTCAGATGTATGGAACATTGAAAAAAATATTTGCTTTTGCAGGCAGCAAAAAGGGTCTTCTAAAAAAATCCCTGTTATTCTCATTCCTGTCCGGGCTGTTTTCAGCCATGCAGTTTGCCGCCCTCTTTGTAGTGATCGGCGCGTTAGTATCTGACAACCGGGACGGAAAGTTTATCTGCATTTCGCTGGGAATTATGGCCGTTTCCCTCATTGGGCGTATCATCACGACCTATTTCTCCACGATGGAGCAGACGGAAACCGGCTATTGCATGGTGGCGGAAAAGCGTATCCACATCGGAGATCGGCTGCGCTACATCCCGATGGGCTACTTCAACAAGAATAGTATCGGGAATATTACCGCCATTGTCACAACAACTTTGGGTGATGTAGAGAACTCAGCAGCCCGTGTCCTGGTGTCAGTGCTGGGCGGTTTTTTCAACTCGGTTGCCCTCGTCATCGTCCTGTTGGTATTTGACTGGCGGATCGGTCTTGTGGCCGCTGCCGGTGTCCTGATTTACCTTGCGGCGGCGGAACTGGCTCTTCGCAAATCTGCCGCGCTCAGCGGGGTACGCCAGCACACACAGGAGTCCCTTGTAGAGTCCGTGTTGGAGTACATTCAGGGCATGGGGATTGTTAAAGCATTTGGTCTTGAACGGGACAGCACGCAGTCTATCGGCAGTGCAATTAAGGCGAGCTGCCGGGATAACCTGAAATTGACAAAGGCCAGCGTTCCCTATGACGCTATCAAACAGGCTGTTGTCCGAGTGTTCAGCGTCCTGTTGCTTTTGGCCTCGGTCTGGTTCTGGCTGGACGGCTCCCTGTCGCTGGCCTACGGTCTGATTTTGGTGATTGCTTCTTTCATGGTGTTCAACGATTTGGAGAACGCCGGGAATATGGCCTCTTTGCTGCAAATGCTGGCGGCCTCGATGGATACGGCAAACTCCATTGATGACACGCCGGTGATGGACGAGAAAGGCGCTGACATTACGCCGAAGTCCAACGAGATCGTGTTTGACAAGGTGGATTTTTCCTACGCAGACCGTAAGATATTAGATCAGGTCAGCTTTACCATTCCCGAAAAAACGACTACGGCCATTGTCGGCCCTTCCGGGGCAGGAAAGACAACGATGTGCAACCTGATTGCCCGTTTTTGGGATGTGAATGCCGGGAAGATTACCATAGGCGGTACGGATGTACGAGATTTCAAGCTGGACAGCCTGATGAAGAATATCTCGATGGTGTTCCAGAGCGTGTACCTATTTGCAGATACGATTGAGAACAATATCAAGTTTGGCTGCCCGGATGCTACCCATGAACAAGTGGTTGAAGCGGCGAAGAAGGCTTGCTGCCATGACTTTATTTCTGCCCTGCCGGATGGCTATGACACTGTGATTGGCGAGGGCGGCGGCACTCTGTCCGGCGGCGAGAAACAGCGGATTTCCATCGCCCGCGCCATGCTGAAGGATGCACCCATCATCATTTTGGACGAGGCGACAAGCAGTGTTGACCCGGAGAATGAGGATGAATTGCAGCGGGCTATCGAGGCATTGACCCATGACAAGACCATCATCATGATTGCCCACCGTCTGAAAACCGTCCGCAACGCCGATCAGATCCTTGTACTGGACAACGCTCATATCGTCCAGCGCGGCACTCATGCGGAGCTGATCAAGCAAAAAGGCCTGTATGCCGATTTTGTATCGGCCAGACAGGAGGCCATCGGCTGGAAGCTGGCTCAGTAAAGGAGGTTCAGATGAAACTTCATGCGTCCGGGGAGGACTACCTGGAAATCATCCTTGTTCTCCAAAAGAAACTCGGTATGGTACGCTCCGTAGATGTGGCCCGGCACATGGAGGTGTCAAAGCCCAGCGTGTGCCATGCAGTGGCTACCTTGCGGGATGGCGGCTTTCTCACAATGGACGAAGATCACTTTCTCCATTTGACCGATGTGGGCCGCGAGGTGGCTGAAAGAATCTATGAACGCCACTGTTTCTTTACCGAGCAGCTTATCGCCGCAGGCGTTGACCCCAAAACTGCGGAGGCCGACGCCTGCCGGATTGAACACATTATCAGCGATGAGAGTTTTGACCGGCTGAAAGAGGCAGTCGAACAAGAGCAAGACTAAAACCGAATAAGCCAAGCGATCCTGCCCCGCAAGACGGGGAAAGAAAAAAACCGTTGCAGGGCAGGCAGCTTTGTGCGCCCAAAATGGATTTTCCGGGTACTGCGGCGGTTTTGAGTAACATCAAGGCCGCCGTTCCTTATGCGCCGCCTCCGTTCTTCATAAGGGTTTGGGACTATCCAAACAAGCAATTTTGAATTTTCGGGTAAGGGACCTGAGAATCTCAAAATTTGCAAGCGGGTACTCGCTTGCTGTGCTTGCCTCTTTTCTCCGAAAATGAAAAGAACCAGTGAGAGAATCGTTAAATTTCACTCATTGGCTCAATTCGTTTCAAATTTTTCGGACAACTCTGTCAGTTCCCTCACCGTTTCTTGGGTGTGATGCAACAGGGTGTCACGCATTTCTGGCGGACAGCTGGAATAAAGCATTTTCATCTGATTGACACCTTCATCTTCCAGAGAAATATCTGGATTTATAAGCGTATCTAAAGAGATGTGCAGGACCTTTGCCAATGCTCTCAAAATCAAATAAGAAGGATTCATTTTCCCCTTTTCGATATTGGCGATTTGCTTTACAGAAACATGGCTCAGATCCGCAAGCTCCTGTTGTGTCAGGTCTTTTTTCTTTCTGGCTTCCCGCATTTTTTGCCCTAAAGCAGTTAAATCATCAATCGGCATAATCGTTCACCTCAATAATATTGTATCGTTCCGGTTTGATTTGAGGAATAACCTTATCATTCCGGTTTTTCCAGTACGATTATACCGATTTTTCTTTTTTGCAACATGGTTGCAGGCTTGTATTCTTCGAACAATAGAAATATAATGGAATGTATTGCAGGAGGTGCAGAGATGGACTATATGACCCTAAAAGAAGCAAGTGAAAAATGGGGAGTTTCAATTCGGCAGATAAACTATTATTGCGCCGGTGGCCGTATTCCCGGTGCTGTGAAGGTGGCTACAATTTGGCTGCTTCCGAAAGACGCGGAAAAGCCTGTGGATATGAGAACGAAGCAAGGAAAGGAGCAAAAAAATGCAAAAGATACTTTATGTTGAAGATGATTTGAGCCTGATTGATGGATTGCAATATACTTTGGAAGCAAGTGGATATATGGTGGACAATGCCAAAACTGTAAAGGAGGCTTTGGCACTATTCCGAAAGAACACCTATGATTTACTTTTGCTGGATGTTACGCTCCCAGATGGCACAGGCTTCGATGTTTGCAAAGCGGTACGGAACAGCTCAACCGTTCCCATTATATTTTTGACAGCTTCGGATCAGGAAATCAGCATTGTCCGAGGACTTGATATGGGTGCCGACGATTATATCACCAAACCGTTCAAGCTGAATGAACTTCTATCCAGAATTAAGGCAATCCTGCGCCGTTCCTTGCAGTTTTCCAAAGCAGATACCTTTTTGGAAGCTAATGGCGTTCGTGTGGATACGGCAGAGCGGCTCGTCTGGAAAAATGAAAAACCGCTTGATCTCCCATTGGTGGAATACAAATTGCTGTGTCTGTTCATGCAAAATCCCAATCACCTTATGCCGCGCGAAATGATTCTGGATCGGATGTGGGATGGCAACGGTAATTTTGTGGACGATAATACTCTATCTGTGTATATCCGGCGGCTGAGAAACAAAATTGAGGACACACCCAATCAGCCTAAATACTTGCTGACGGAACGAGGTATCGGCTATAAATGGGTCGTTGAGTGAGGACAAGGTATGGGCAAATTAGGGAAAGAAACAAAGAATCTACTGTTGGCAATCACCGTCATCTGCCTTATTTCATTTCTACTTGCCGCAGGACTTTCGTTTTTACTTGCAAAGGACTTCCAACATGAGATGTTGCTCCATGACTATGGTGTTTCCGGCTACCAGCTGAACCATGAGGATAAATTGCAGATTTCAGCTTTTACTGCTCACCCCAACGAAAGCGATATAGAACGAGGCAAAGAAGCGCTGGCCTCTATTGGATACAGTGAAGCAACATCTATGCAGCTATTGCCCACTGTTCGGGAATATCGCAATCAGACGATGCTGTATCTATTCTTGCTGCTGTTGTTTCTGTTCGGTATGGTATATCTGGTTCTGCTGTTTTATCTGCGACGCCAGCATAGAGCTATTGATGATGCAGGAAGTAAGATTCGAGAATTTTTGGATGGCAATTCTATGTCCAGAATTGAATGTTCCCAAACCGGTGATTGGTATAGCCTTTTCCATGATGTCAATGAAATGGCGACTATTCTCTCCGCCCATGCAGAGAGCCAGAAGCAGACAAAGGAGTTCTTACAGGACATCATTTCGGATGTATCACATCAGATTAAAACGCCGCTATCTGCTTTGAAAATGTACCATGAAATCATAAGCAGTCATAAAGGAGAAGCCGAAACGGTGGCGAACTTTTCGGAAAAATCTCAACGAGAGATTAAGCGAATGGAGAACGTTATTTATACACTGCTCAAACTGGCGCGCCTGGATGCGGGAATTATACAGATGGAAAAAGCAGAAGAAAATGTTTCCGCTCTCATGCAAGATGTTTTGGAACGATTTGAAACATGGGCAGAACAGGATCACAAAGAGATCACCCTTTCGGGTAAGGATGATATTTCTCTTAATTGCGATGCACTATGGATGTCGGAGGCGATTGGAAATATCGTCAAAAATGCTTTGGAACACACACAACCGGGCGGTCACATTTCGGTGCAATGGACACAATCACCCCTGTTGACTCAGATCGTCATTACAGACGATGGCAAAGGTATCCACCAAGAGGACTTATACAACATTTTCAAACGCTTTTACCGCAGCCGCTTTTCGTCAGATGTGCATGGGATAGGATTGGGCTTACCGCTGGCTAAATCTATTGTGGAGGCACATGGGGGAACTATTTCTGTAACCAGCACACTCGATGTTGGAACTACCTTCACATTGAACTTTTTCAGCCTTACAAATGAGTAAGATGCAGGTCACTTGGAAGTAAGCCGAAGGGGGTATGATGTGACCATAAGGAGGTACTGCGTATGAATATTCTTGAAGTACAGGACTTGTGCAAAACCTATGGAAAAGGTGAAGCAGCGGTTCAAGCGTTGCGTCATGCAACATTTTCGGTTCGCAAAGGTGAATTTATTGCCATTATTGGTGAATCCGGCTCCGGCAAAAGTACGTTGCTGAATGTTGTGGGTGCTCTGGACAAAGCCACTTCCGGCAAGGTCTGGATCGACGGTCAGGATATTTTCTCAATGCCGGAGAAAAAACTGACCGTGTTCCGGCGGCAACACATCGGTTTTATCTTTCAGTCATTTAATCTGATCCCGGAACTGAATGTAGAACAGAACATCACTTTTCCGTTGCTGCTTGACTACAAGCGGCCAGACCAGAGGTTTGTCAACGAGCTGCTGAATGTTTTGGGACTGACCGAACGCCGTCATCATCTTCCCAGTCAGCTCTCCGGTGGCCAGCAACAGCGTGTCGCTATCGGCAGGGCTTTGGTTACACGACCTGCACTGATTTTGGCGGACGAGCCGACCGGCAATCTGGACAGTAAAAATAGTCAGGAAGTCTTGGCTCTCCTGCAAACCATGTCGGCCAAGTACCAGCAAACCATTTTGATGATTACCCACAACAAAAATCATGCAAGTGCGGCAGACCGCATTTTCAATATGTCTGATGGTGTGCTGAAGGAGTTGGGGGTGAGCCGGAAATGAAACACTACCTCGACTTGGTTTCTATCTCCAACAAGGTTCACCGCAGGCAAAGCCGCATGACACGCATTTGCATTGTGCTGGCGGTTTTCCTGGTTGCAGTCATGTTTGGACTGGCCGATATGTATTTGAAAAGCATGACGGATGAAACCCGGCATCAAACTGGAGATTGGCATTGTAAAATCACAGCTATTGACGAAAAAACATCCGAATATATTGCTGCCCGCCCTGAAATAGACTTGTCTGGCTGGCAAGGCAACATTCCCGCAGAAATCGGCTGCACAGTGGCAGACCAGCCCGTTTCTGTTGCAGGGATGGACGAGACAATATTTTCTGAAATTTATTTAGGTTCTGTCCTTTCAGGTGAGTTCCCTGAGATAGCTGGACAGGTAGCTGTTTCATCTACATTAGCACAAACAGCAGGAATTTCGTTGGGAGATACTCTTACTTTGAACTCTCCTGATGGGAGTACAATGCAACTGGCGATTACGGGAATTATGGATGATGATGCCGCCAATATGATCTCGGGAAGTGCCAGTGCAGTCCTTTTGACACCTGAAGGGCTGTCAAGCATTCAAACTGCGGATCTAAGCGGCAACTGGCAGTATGTCGTTCGGTTCTCACTGCTCACTAATGTTGGTTCCAGCATTGCTGATATTCAGCAGCAAAACGGCATATCTGATGCACAAATCACCCAAAATGAAGAACTGCTCAGTATGCTCGGGCAGCTGCCGGGTTCCAATATGTCGCAGATATACACAATGGCATTTCTGCTTTCTTTGGTGGTAATGGGAACTTGTGTTATGATGATTTCCAGTAGTTTGAATAGTAATGTCAGCCAGCGCATGGAGTTTTTCGGTTTACTGCGCTGTTTGGGAGCCACTCGTCGCCAAGTATTGCGCTTTGTGCGCCGTGAGGCTTTACAGTGGTGCATTACCGCCATACCCATTGGTATCGGGTTAAGTATCGTGGTGGTTTGGGGACTGTGTGCAGTCATGCGGCAGCTCAGCACTGTATGGTTTGGTTATATGCCTATCTTTGGCATTAGCTGGCTAAGCATTGGTGTGAGCATTGTATTGGGACTTATTACCGTTCTATTGGCGGCTCGGACCCCCGCAAAAATGGCAGCAAAGGTTTCACCATTGGAGGCTGTCACAGGCAATACACAGCAGGAATCCTCGTTCCGCCATGCGGCAAACACTCGGCGGTGGCATGTAGAGGTAGCACTTGGTATCCATCATGCCAAGGCCAAACGGCGCAGCTATATTCTGATGACAGGTGCATTTGCAATCTGCATCACCTTGTTTTTAGGGTTCTGTACGCTGGTTCCCTTTATGGAAAACGCATTTATGCCGAAAGAATGGTCGCCCGAGCTTTCCATTGTCAGTGACACAAATACTTGTTCCATTCCGGCGGATCGAAGGGATGCCGTAGTACAAAATTCCGCTGTTAGTCGAGTGTTTGGCAGAATGTTTGCTTATGATGTTCCTGCCCAAATTAGCGGCGCAATCCATAACAGCAATCTAATCTCCTATGAAGAAAATCAGTTCCGCTGGGCGCAAGATCAACTAATTGCAGGTTCTATAGATACTGTAACGAACACGCCAGGACAGGTCTTGTTTGTGGCAAACACAGGAACAGAAGTGCAGGTGGGAGATACCATTACACTGACAATAAACGGGAAGGATCAAACAGTTACGGTAGGGGGTGTTTTGTCTGACAGCCTATTGGCTCGTGCAGAGGGAACGGAAACACTGATCTGCTCCGAGGAAACTTTTTCGCAGCTGACGGGTGAGACTGGGTATACTATCCTAGATGTCCAGTTCCGCTTTGGTTCTGATGAAGAAGATGTTGCCGAGGTTGAAGCATTGTTCGGTGAAGGAGTCACTTTCACTGATGTCTTAATCCAAGCACAGCAACAACGTGGCCTTTATTATGCTTTTGCAACATTGGTATATGGTTTCCTGTCAATCATTGTAGCCATTACGATTTTCCATATTATGAATACCATCAGCATGGGAGTTTCCGCCCGAACTCGCCAATATGGAGTAATGCGTGCCATTGGCATGAGTAATCAACAGCTTACACGCATGATTTCTGCGGAAGCTGCCTCGTATGCCATAAGTGGTGTCATATTGGGATGTATTTTCGGATTGCTGTTTCATTGGTTCCTGTACTCCAGCCTTATCACTCGCACATTCGGAAATCCCTGGAGTGTTCCGTGGCTGGAATTGTGCTTGATCATAGGCGTGATTCTCGCAACCACGGCGCTGGCTGTACGAGGCCCAGCAAGAAGATTACACGCTATGTCGATTCTGGAGCTGATGAAGTAGTCACTTTGCTTGAAACAACCGGAACTTATAGTGACACAATTACACTTCCTGATGGCGGAAATTATGTCGGCATTGAGTGTGAGGAATTTACTGGAAACATTGAATTGAATATTGAATAATCTTTAGCTGTGTGATGGTAAAAGAAAAATGTCACAGTACGGCAGATTTGTTTTAGTTAAAAGTTTATGCATAAAAAATAAAGTAGGTGATTACATGGGAAAATGTTAATACTGACATTTGAAGATAGTGAGGAAGAAATCCTGAATCATATAATATCCTGTGTCAATACGGGAGCAAGAGCATTTCAAGTAATTGAAAATGCAAAAACAAATTTGAGTTATGGAGATATTGTTATTTTGTTGGATAAAAGAGAATTATTTCGAAAGCAGGAAAAAATAGATTTATCTTTTATAGAGTTTGAAATTTTGCATTTATTAATGCGAAGTCCTGGAAGAGTGTTTAGTAAAGAACAAATATATGATATAATCTGGAATGAACCCTATTCGGGTGATTACAATGTTGTTATGCGACATATCTGCAACATTAGAGAAAAGATAGAAGATGATCCTGGACATCCGGTATATATACAAACGGTGCGCGGTGTAGGATATCGGTTTAACGGAAATTTAGGCAGCGAGTGAAATCGCTGCCTATTATTATTGGTTTTACAAAGAAGGAAGTTTGTTATGAGAAGATCTTTGTATTTCAGGAGCATCCTGTTTGAGATATTTGGACAGGTTTTGATGTATCAATTCCAACTCTTTTATTTCTTGCTTAAAAGAAACGTATTGAGTATTTAGTGATAGTAAACAGATTTGCGTTATTATCAGGGATTGTAGGGAGATTCCGAAGAGCTTTTGTTCAGATGATGAAACAATAGGATTGGTACAGGAAATATATGGAACAAAAGTTAATAAAGGGATTTGTTGCGTTTTCTGCTATAATAATCTGCCAGCAAAGAATGTGTTGTCTGAATATGTTTGTGATTATAAGAAACGAGCAGGGTTATTTCAAAGATCAGCAGATTTAGAGTAGTTCTTTTTTTTCTGAGAGAAAATTAAAAATCGTTTTTGGTTCTTCTGGAGAGTGATTATAGCGTTTGGGAAACATCCGGAGAAACCATTACCTCAGAGTGTCGTAAAGTTCTTTATCAAAGAAGGCTTTGAGATGCCCTTTCTTTTTTATGCAAATCTTTTCTCTTGTCTACATATATAAACCTAAGAAAAAGCTTGACGTTTAAATATTACAAGTGTAATATTTAAGAAAATATGAAAAAAGGAGAAATAAAACTATATGAGAAAAAAGAAAAGAAAAAAACACACGAAGATTATTACAAAAATAGTTTTATTTAGCGGTATATTGATTGGTGGTGGAATCGGTATTGTAACAATAATGAATTGTAATGTTCCTGAAAAAAGACTAATGGAATATATGAAATATATTGAAAAAGGGGAATATGAGCAAATGTATGCCATGCTGGATCAGAAAAAAAGCAGCATGAACAGTAAGGAAGAATTTATAGAACGAAATTCTAAAATATATGAAGGCATTGAGATGTCTGATCTGTCCATAACCGATATTACAGTAAAAAGACAAGAAAACGGAAATGCGGCAGTTTCCTATACAACAAATATGCAGACTGCTGCAGGAAATGTAGAATTTACCAACGATGCGGTATTTTCACATGATTGGACAGGATATCATTTAATCTGGCAGGATCAGTTGATTTTTCCAGAGTTATCTGCAACGGATAAAGTTCAGGTAACGTCAGAAGAGGCAAAGAGAGGAGATATTTTAGACAGAAATGGTCGTCAGTTGGCTGGAGAGGGAACTGCATCTTCGGTAGGAATTGTTCCGGGCAGGATGGAGAACAGAGAAGATACAATAAAAAAACTGGCAGAGTATCTTGGAATTGGAGCAGACGAAATTGAGGATAAGTTAAAAGCCGGTTGGGTAAAAGCAGATTCTTTTGTACCAGTAGCAACAATTCCTAAAATACAAGAGGTCGATCTTTTGACAGTGAATCCGGATAAAACTGTTCTGGAAGAAAAAGAAAAGCAGGACACATTATTGAAGATTCCAGGTATTATGTTATCTGATGTAAAAGTACGAACTTATTATCTAAAAGAAGCTGCCTCTCATCTGGTAGGGTATGTACAGGCGGTTACAGCCGAAGATTTGCAGGAACATAAAGGGGAAGGGTATCGTACAAACAGTGTGATTGGAAAGACTGGACTGGAAACGCTTTATGAAAAAGAACTAAAAGGAACAGATGGGTGTGAAATCTGTATTGTAGATGCAAATGGAAATAAAAAAAGTGTTATTGCATATGAGCCTAGAAAAGATGGAGAAGATATCCATACTACGATTGATGGTGATCTTCAAAGTACTCTTTATGAACAATTTAAAGAAGACAGAGGATGTTCTGTAGCTTTGAATCCTTATACAGGGGAAGTATTGGCGTTGGTAAGTACGCCATCTTATGATAATAATGATTTTGTACGTGGAATGGACAACAGCCAGTGGAGTGCATTAAATGAAAATGAAGACAGGCCTTTATACAACCGCTTTCGCCAGACATGGTGTCCTGGCTCAACTTTTAAACCTGTAATTGCTGCAATTGGATTAAAAGTGGGGGCATTTACTGCAAATGACGATTTTGGAAATGAGGGTCTGGCGTGGCAGAAAGATTCCTCGTGGGGAGATTATACAGTGACTACACTTCATGATTATGAACCTGTGATCTTGAAAAATGCGCTTATTTATTCAGATAATATTTATTTTGCAAAAGCAGCATTAAAAATTGGTGCGGATCAACTGATGCAGTCTCTAAATCAAATAGGATTTAATCAGGAACTTCCATTTGATATTAAAATGTCAGAGTCCCAATATTCTAATATGGACAAGATAGAAACAGAAATCCAGCTTGCTGACAGTGGGTATGGCCAGGGACAGATTCTGGTAAATCCTTTGCATCTTGCAAGCATTTATACGGCTTTTCTAAATGATGGAAATATGATAAAGCCATATCTTCACGCGGATGGTGGAAGCACTTCCAGTGAAATCTGGATAAAAGATGCTTTTTCACCACAAATTGTTTCGGAGGTTATGGAGGGGTTAGAGGGTGTAGTGAATAACCCGGAAGGAACTGGTTATGGAGCATGCCGGGAAGACATTAGATTAGCAGGAAAAACCGGAACAGCGGAACTGAAAGCTACAAAAGAAGATACATCTGGAACAGAAATTGGCTGGTTTACAGTTTTTACTACAGATAGAGATACAAAGAATCCTATTTTGCTCATCAGTATGGTAGAGAATGTGAAAGATATTGGAGGAAGCGGTTATGTGGTGGAAAAGGATAAGGCGATACTGGATGAATATCTTGGTAATGAATAATTTTTACCTTTAAATATTACAAATGTAAGAGGAAAATGATATGAAAAAAATTTGGAAAATATTTGTGGGAGTTATTTTTCTTGCTGTCTGTAGTGGATGTGGCATAAAGAAAGAGCAGAAAAAGACAATTGAAGATACGAAAGAAAAAATTTACAGAGAGTGTGAAATGCTAGCAGAAGGCTATCGGAACATATATGAGAATGCTGTGAAAGAAAATGCACTATATGAGCTGAGTACAATACAAAAAAGTATGGATTATTTTGGAAAATATGGATATGCAGTAATTGATTCCTACAATCAGCTGGATATGGTTCAAAGTATTAAAGTAGATGATTTTTTGAAAAAAGCAGAAAAAGAGAAGAATGGAAAAACTACTATATTTCAAGTTATAGCAGGGGATCATTTTATCCGGTATGATCTGAAAACCAAACAGGGGAAAATAGACGTTGAAGTAAGCTCTTTTAAATGGAAAGAGGACACTTGGCAGGAAACATATTATCATGAGTTTAGAGCTAATTCATGGAAATATACAGAAAACGGGCATTTCTTTATAGAAGAATATCATCCGGCAGGATATGATGGACCGTCTGGATATCGGGACTTTCGGGTAGCACCGTTAAATAAAAAATGTCGGGAGTTGAATCGAAAATATATACTTCCTTTTGGATATACACTTAATAAATTGTTTACTTCTAATTGGAGTGAAAAAAATTATGATGGAATAAATTTTTATGATGTTTTTGATCGTTTACTTTCAATGGAAGAAAAAACTGATGAATTTAAGGAAGGAAAGACTTATGAAATCCCAAAAGAATCATTTGAAACGATATTTCAAAAATATTTTAATATAAGCGCAGAGATACTGCAGACAGGAACGGTATTTCACACAGAAATACAGACATATCGGTATCGAACCAGAGGAATCGTATATGATTTTGCTCCCACACCATATATTCCATATCCGGAAGTTGTTTCCTACATAGAAAATCAAGATGGAACAATAACACTGGAAGTAAATGCGGTATGGCCACAAAAAGAATTAGATCAGGCGTTTTGTCATAGCGTAACCATTCGGCTGTTAGATAAAGATAGATTTCAATATGTATCCAATTATGTATCAAGGTCAGAAATAGAGGTTACCTGGTATACAGAAAGATTATCAGACGAAAAGTGGGAGGAATGTTATGGAGATAATTGATATGATTACAAAAAGAAAACTGAAAAAGATGATGAGCGTTTTATTTATTTCGGGATGCTTTTTCATAGGAAATACAAAATGTAAAGGGGCTGATTTAGAATATATTTCACAGGAAACTGCGAATTATGCTGTACAAGAAAGAGGATATGATTTGCCAGTAGATGAAGTCGTGAAAGAAGAAGCTATTGAAGATTGTAAGAATGTTATGAATCAGATGAAAGTCATTTATCAAAAGGCGGATAAAGGGACTTCATCGAATATAGTAGTTTCTGAGACAGTAATGGAAGAAATGCAGGAAGTATTAAAGGAAAAAAATGTCCCCGTTATTACATCAGCACCGTATTCAAATATGGCTAATTATTCTAAAATGGAAGAATTTCTTTTCAGGGCAGAACAGGATCTGACAGGAGATATCGTCTTATATAGGATTAACAGGGATGGTGGGATAGAAAGACTCAAATTCAATTATGATGGGACAGATATGTATTTGCTGGCTGTGAAAGCTGTTTGGGGTATGAACGACAATCCATCTATTGTATATGTTTCGTATACAAGGATAGAAGAATGGAAATATACAGAAAAAGGCTGGTTTGGTTATACGCTATGCGTTCCAAAGTATCCGGAAGTATCAGAAGCGGTTGATGGCAGTTCTATGATAAGAATTAAACCTTTAAGTGATGAATGCAGGGAAGTTTCAAAGAGGTGTGTGTATTTGCTTGGATATCAGGGGAATAATCTTTTATGTTCTGATTGGGATAGATCTGATATGGAAGGGTTAGATTATAATGGTTTATATGAATATTTATATCGAATGAAATACGGGGAGAGATATGAGTTTTCAGGTAACTCAAGTGGAATTCCGGCAGAAGAGTTTGAAAATCTGATAATGGAGTTTTTGCCGATAACAGCAGATCAAATTAAAAAATGGGCAGTATTTGATTCGGAACATCAAACTTATGACTGGGAACGATTAGGCTGTTTAAATTATAGCCCTACTTATTTTGGAACATCTTTACCGGAGGTCGTTGAAATAAGAGATAGCGGAGAGGGAAACAGTGTGTTGGTTGTTGATGCTGTATGTGATACATTTATATGTAATGATGCCGTTATTACAAGTGAGCTGACTGTTAAGTTCAACGATGATAAGAGTTTTAAATATATGGGGAATAAAATTCTGAATAATGGTACGAAAGAAGTTCCCAAATGAGACTGTAATTAATTCTGTGTAAATTCTAAAAGAGCTATATATCCTCTTGGATTGATGTTAAAATAAATATCAATTCAGGAGGATTTTTTTATGGCACGAAGAAGAAAAATGGATCCGGAACGCAAAGCGTTCATCAGTAGCTTGTTGGAACACTATCAACCAAAGGATGCCCAGGACGTCC
Source organism: Blautia sp. SF-50 (assembly GCF_900101315.1). Taxonomy (NCBI): domain Bacteria; kingdom Bacillati; phylum Bacillota; class Clostridia; order Lachnospirales; family Lachnospiraceae; genus Blautia; species Blautia sp. SF-50. Next base: position 1,357 of record NZ_FMUW01000033.1, on the reverse strand, counting down.
AGGACATGCTGAAAGACCTGCTAGGCGAAACGCTGCAAGGTATGTTAGAAGCTGAAATGGATGATCACCTTGGATATTCCAAGTATGACTACAAGAACAAAGAGACAGACGATAGCCGTAATGGTTATAGTCCTAAAACAGTCACCTCTTCAATGGGAACGATCGATCTGGATATACCACGAGATCGAAAGGGAGATTTTGAACCGCAGATTGTGAAAAAGAATCAGACAGATATCTCAAACATTGAAGATCAGGTACTCTCTATGTATGCAAAAGGAATGACGACAAGGGATATCTCCGCTCATCTCAAAGATGTTTATGGTGTGGATGCATCAGCAGAAATGATATCACATATGACAGATCGAATCCTTCCTATCGCAAAAGAATGGCAAAATCGGCCGCTGGAAAGAAAATATGCCATTGTTTTTATGGATGCGGTACATTTCCATGTTCGAGAAGACAATCGAACGGTAAAAAAAGCTGTTTACGTTGCTATAGGTGTTAAACTGAATGGAAAACGTGAGGTTCTCGGCATGTGGGTAGGAGGAAATGAAAGTGCGAAATACTGGTTGTCCGTTCTCAACGAGATAAAAAACAGAGGTGTGGAAGATATCATGATCGTATCCGTAGATGGATTGACCGGATTCGGGGATGCCATCCATGCAGTATTCCCACAGGCGGAGATCCAGAGGTGTATTGTGCATCAGATTCGTTATTCTACAAAATTTATCTCTTACAAAGATTTAAAGCCATTTATGGCGGATTTAAAGCTGGTTTACAAAGCTGATACAGAAGATCTTGCGCTCACAGCCTTGGAAGATCTGGAAGAAAAATGGGGCAAAAAATACCCTGCTTCCATTGGATCTTGGAGAAATAACTGGACACAATTATCCACTTATTTTAAATATCCATCTGAGATACGTAAATTAATATACACTACAAATTCTATCGAAAATTTTAACCGCCAGCTACGCAAGGTTACGAAATCCAAGACTATTTTTCCGACCGATGATGCACTTTTCAAGATGCTCTATCTGGCAATGATGGATGCTACAAAAAAATGGACCGGAAAGGCTTGGGACTGGGGTCTGACACTGGATCAGTTATGCATCTATTTTGGGGATCGGATCCAGCCAGAGGATATCGATTAAGCACAGATTCAATCGCATATCAAGGGTAAATAAACGCCCGATTTTCTCGGGCGCCCTTGACATGCAATAGAATCCATGCTACTAAATAAACAACAGGCTGAACAGCAAAGTATGCCATTCAGCCCATCACATTATATTTTTGTATTCTATAAACCTATGATTTTATCATCAATCTGAGAGGTTTACACAGAATAATTTACACTACC